>CBDUCT010000196.1:0-7193 GCA_965365715.1 uncultured Cyclobacteriaceae bacterium
TAACTTTTCCAAGGCTATCTTTTATGAAAATATGGTCATCTATTTTTCTTACCGGGAGGACTCTTTTTGTAGTTCCAGTCATGAATACTTCATCAGCCTGATATAGTTCTTCGATTTGGATATCCCGTTCTTCAACTTTGAAATTACCTTTGGCCAGGTCGATAACAGTGGCCCGGGTAATTCCCCTGAGAATATTTTCTCGGGGAGTGATTAATTTATTGTTCTTAACGATAAAAATATTGCTTCTTGATACTTCAAGGACTCTTTCTTTTGAGTAATATAGCACATCGTATGCATTCGCCTTCTCAATTTTCTTTCTTATGGATATTGGTGTCAGATAGTTAATGGATTTTATGTGGCTCAGCTCTCGTTGATGTTCGTGAAGTATGAGTTTTATTCCTTTTTCATAATAAGAAGGATCAGGGAAATTAATTTTCTCTATCAGGATAAAAAAATTCGGATCTCCCGGGGTATACACGTTTTTTGTATAACCACCTGTCAGCACCATTCTTATCCCGGATTCAATAATCCCATTTTTCTCCAATAACTGGTCAATAGATTCCCTGATAAATTCTTTTGAATAAGGTATTTTGAGATCAATACATTCAGCTGAATTAAAAAAACGGTTCAGGTATTTTTCTAATAGAAAAGGATTCCCATTCTGAGTTCTGCAGAAATCAAATATTCCAAAACCCCGCAATAAGGCCAGATCAGTAATGCCTAAAAATGCATCGATATTTTTTACGATTTTACCATTTAAAAAAAAGTACTCACCCATTAACTAAATATTATATGCCAATATAAATAAAAGATATCAGTAATATGAAATGGCAGATGAGATTGTGATCATTGGGAGGCGTGTGATGTAAAAATGGTCTATTCTACCCTGTTAAATTCTACGATGAAATTAGCACCCTTTCCCTGCTCGCTTTCACACCATACTTTTCCATTCATTGCTTCTACATATTTCTTCACAATCGATAATCCAAGTCCGGTTGATTGCTCTCCTCCGGTAGGCTTTGCGCTTAGTCTTTGAAATTTCCCGAATATTTTCTTCTTATCCTCTTCTGTGAGTCCGGGGCCTTCGTCCTTGATCTCTGCCCTTGCTTTTCCATTATCTTTCGCAAGAATTACCTTTACCTCTTTTTGTGGTGGAGAAAACTTAATAGCATTTGACAGCAGGTTTTCGAATACCTGTATAGCATAGTCAGGATCAACCTGGGCATATAATTCTTCCGCCTCGATAGAAAGATTTATTTGCTTCCTGTTAATCTCATTGCTAAGATTACTATTTACATCTTTGATAACCTTTCTCAGGTTTACTTTCTCAAGCTTTAGTTCGCTGATCTTATCTTCAATCTTTCGAATGTCCAGCAAGCGGTTGATCATATCATTCATCCGGTTGATTGATTTCTCTATTACAGTTATACACTGTACTTGCTCTTCATCCAGGTTATCGCTTTCACTCTTCAGGATATTGGCCATAGTGAACGCACTGGTTAAAGGATTTTTAAGATCATGAGCAACTATGCCGATTATGGAGCTTTTTTCGTTGTTGAGCTCGATCAGTTTCTGGTTATTATCTTCAATTTCTCTTTTTTGCCGGACAATATCTTTATTGGCCTTACTTAGTTCATTTCTGTGCACCTGAATATTCTCATAGGCATTTGCATTCTCCAATGCGATGTTGGCATAAATCGCCATGTTCCTGAGTATATTCAGATGGTATTCATTATAAGCATTAACCTGAGGACTTTGAACAGTCATAACACCCAGCGGCTGGTTATTATATATAAGTGGAATAAATACTATAGAGGAGGATTCTTTTCCTTTCAAGGGAGGATTCCAGTATTCTGGTTTATTAACATATTCCACCTCAAAATTATTGATAATTATCTCCTTATTTTCCTTCAAGCACTCCACAGCCAGAGAGAATTTTTCATCATAGGATACCTTCACCTGATCTACATTTTGATCTGTAGTGATAATCCTTGGAAACTCAATGATCCTTTTTTCACTTCTGTAAATTCCAAAGCCCATTATTGATGCATCCATCAGTGAATTAAGCTTTTTATAAACAGATTCCTGAAGTGATTCGACTGTAATATTGGCTGTAATATCCCGACCAATTTTACTCAACAACTCAAGGTTTTCATATTGTTGTTTTAAAGCATCATTTTTCTTGAGGATCTCGTTTTTCTGTTCTTCCAGTTTTTTCGTTTTATAGGCAACCAGTTGTTCCAGTTCTTCCCGTTTCTCACGTATAAATTTATTCCTTAGCCAGGATATTATCAGTACGACGGTAACAATGAAAAGCAGGATCATACTCCTGAACCACCAGGTCGCCCAGAAAGGTGGTTTAATAACGAAAGAAAACTCAACGGGTGCTTCGGCCCATATATCATCACTATTTCCTGACAGGACTTTAAATGTATAATGTCCGGGAGAAAGATTTGCGTATACCGCATCGGTTCTGGAAGAGACGGGTGACCACTCCGTGTCGACACCATCCAGTTTCCATTGAAATTGAACCTTCTCAGGAACGGTATAACTCAATCCTTCAAATTCAAATGTGAGGTGATTCTTGTTATAAGGTAAAATCAGGTTTTGCGGCAAACCTGTCCAGGAGGTAAGTTGATCGTAATTTCCCTGAAGATCCTCTTCACTCCAATCCACATTTTTATAGAAAAGCTTTAAGTTGGTGATATTGGTAATTGGAGGATTTACATTGATTATATCCATCTCAGGATTATAGACCATGGCTCCCCGGATTGTACCGAACCACAGTTTCCCGTCCTTATCTATATAATTTGCTTTGCCATTATTCTCGAAGCCAGTAAATCCTTCATAGTTATCATAATTTCTTATTCCGGCAATGGTACCATTCAGGTCAAGGGATATCTTATCGACGCCCTTCTGACATCCTGCCCAGATATTGCCATCATTATCAGTTAATATTGAGTATACGTTATTTGCAGAAAGTCCGTATTCTGTGTCGATTTTTTTAACGAACATATTATCATTTTCATCAATTTTCACCTGGCATATTCCCCCACCATAGGTTGCAGCCCAGATATTCCCAAAATTATCTTCCGTGATCTGCATGATCCGGTACACACCATATTCATTATTCACGAAATTCTTTATTTTACCATCTTTCAACCTGCTCAGACCACTATTGGTCGCAAACCAGATGTTTCCTTTTCTATCCAACAGGATATCATCTACCATATTTGATCCCAACTCAGAGGAATTTGCATTAATACTTTCAGTATTTTCTCCGTCAAAGAAAAAAACACCTTGTCCTAATGTGGCAAACCAGTATCCATCATCAGTGATCAGAATATCATTTATGCCTGCTCTTTCAGGTAATCCAAATGAGGAATTTGCTCTTTTTAGAGAATTTCCATTGAATATCCAAAGCCCGCTCTGGCTGCCTAACAGATAATCTCCCTTATATTCCAGTATTTTCCTGGTTATCCCCAGTGGTTCTTTCTCCAGATGTTGATATCCTGTAAGTTCAACACCGTCGTACCTGAAAATTCCGTTGACAGCAGTCCCGAACCAGAAATTCCCTTTTGAATCCTGCTGAATAGACCAGATAAAATAATCTTCCAGTCCCTGATTTGATAAGAATGATACGAACTTAGCGCCCCCATATTTGAACAATCCGTTCCCGTCCGTCCCCATCCAGAAATTTCCTTCATCATCTTCTACCATACTGCGAATGCCCAGGGCGGGTAATCCTGAGTCTTTGCTAAAAAATTCAATGTTGTTTTCAGGTGACATCCTGTTCCATCGGAACAAGGTTTCCTTTCTGGGATTCAAAAGCCATAGGCTACCGGTTTTATCTTCATAAAAGTAGGTAATGGCATTTCCTATTTCCGGGGGAAGGATGAATTGTTCCAGGCCTTCTGATTCGCTGTATAAGTATGCACTGCCCTGCCCCTTTGAAACTGCAGCAAAAAGGATCTTATCATCAACAGTTTTATGAATAAAACCTATTGTTTTACCTTCTAATTCAGAAAACGCGCTAATCGGGTGCTCCCGGATTACTTCATCTGCAATCACGAATATTTTCTGCCCAACACCAACAAGGATATTACCATCCGGATCATTTGTGATTTGACTTTGGTTCGTATGATCTGATAATTCTCCGAATTTTGCAGTCATGTTTTCATATCCTTCACCGTTAAATATATAGATCAAAGGATTATTATCTATTCTAAATACCCTGAACCAGAAATCTCCGTTTTTATCTTTTGTCATCTTCTCATTGGAGAAAAAATTATCCTCGGGAAAAGGGTAATTATTGAATTCTTTCCCATCAAATACAGTTATTCCAAGATTTGTTTTTATGATTATATTACCTTCATTATCATCATTTATATCAACAATAAGATCACTTATTAATCCATCATTTCTCCTGAAGGTCTCAAAATCCCTTCCATTGAATCTTGCAAGCCCACCGCCGTTTGTACCCAGCCATAGGTTGGACCTGGAGTCCTGATAAAGTGCAAATACCTGGGATTGAGGCAATCCATCTTCAACCGTGTAGTTCTGGAAATTATAATATTGTGCTGATGTCTTAGAAAAAAATAATATGAAAAATGAAAGTAATATGAATAGTACTTTCCGCATGTGTAGGTTTTTAGATGGCATTATTTTCTTTTAAACGAATAAAATACCTTTTGCGTTTTTTATACGCATCAAATTAATATTAATTCTCTACAAATTTACGAAAGGTGATCCCTACGGCAAAAGATTCCCCCTGGTTTAACCTTTTTTAAGAAATTATTGGATCTGAATCGGATCTGATTTTATCTGCCCAGACCTGTTACAATTCCTGCAAACCCACCTATAGCAATTCCCAATCCAATACCCATAGCAATATGATCCAAAAGAACCCCCACTACCAATCCTAAAACAATCCCGGCAAATAAATAGATATAGTAATGATATTTTGACTTTTTCTTCCTTCTAGCCATTCGCAAAATCGTTAATGCTCATAATTTAAAAAAATTTACGAATTAAATTAATTAAAATCGTCAATATCACACTGATTAGGATCATAGTGGTTATTGGAAAGTAAAACCGGAAATTTTCTTTTTCAATCCGAATATCACCTGGTAATTTGCCGAGCCAGTTTAGTTGGTTCCCAAAATAATATAGTATTATACCCAGGATCAATAAAATGAGTCCGAATAAAATGATATATTTTCCGTAGAGTTGCATGGATGTTTTTAAACTTAAAATTACAAATTATGTGATAACCATAAGGCAAGAAGTCTAATATCCTTTTGTCAATCCCCAAAATACAAATTGTCGAAAATCGGACTTTTACGATAGTTCTATCAATTTATGGCCTACTATTGATCTAAATCTTCGTATTTATGAATAATTTTAAAATCCAAAAGTCAAATGAAGTTAGTACTTTTTGTTTTAGTATTTTTCAGCTTTGGTATGAATTGGTTTTCAAAGGATACAAATAAAGACTGGATCCATCTTTCTGAACCTGGACAATTGAGTGGATTGGTAGCAGAATCCAATTCTATTCCTGTTATCATTTACAAACACAGTTCCCGATGCGGATTAAGTTTTATGACTGAGAATAAACTGGAAGAGGGCTGGGATGTGCTTCAACCGAAAGTGAAATTATATTTCCTAGACCTTATCCGGTACAGGGAAGTATCAACTGCAGTTGCTGAAAGATTCAATGTAAGGCATCAATCACCCCAGATCCTTATCATTAAAAATGGAATTTGCGTTTACAATACAAGTCATCATAAAATCAACGTAAATACAATTCTGAAGAATTTATAAATAAATCGATGGTGATTCGTATTGTTATTATAAATCTTTTATTTAGTCTAAGTTTGGAGGTTTATGCACAAAACAAATTCAATAATAAGGGATTTGATCTGAGCAATATTACCATTCCAATTGAATTTGTGAAGGATGGAGGTCCTCCCAGAGACGGTATACCCTCCATTGATAATCCTGAGTTCATAAACATTTCTGAAGCAAACTTTCTGAATAATAATGACAGGGTGTTGGGTGTATATTTTAACGGTATTCCTAAGGCCTATCCTGTGCGTATCCTGAATTTTCATGAGATTGTAAATGATGAATTTGACGGTCATCCTGTTGTGGTAACATTCTGTCCCCTTTGTGGGAGCGGTATAGCTTTTGATGCTATGATCGGAGGGCATAAAAGGACTTTTGGTGTTTCCGGATTACTATATAATAGTGATGTCCTTTTGTATGACCGGCAATCAGAAACACTATGGTCTCAGATCCTTTCAGAGGCTGTTTCAGGTCGATTGGCAGGGGAGAAACTGGATATAATTCAAACCTATAATACAAGTTGGAAGAACTGGAAGGATCAATATCCTGGCACTTTGATTCTCAGTACAAATACCGGATTCTCAAAGGATTATTCAAGGGATCCCTATCCGGATTATTATGATAGCGAAAAAGTCTGGTTTCCGGTAGCAAATAAAAACGATGCCATGCCTCCGAAAGCTAAAATTCTGGGACTTGAGATAAATGGTAAATATAAGGCCTACCCATTCTCTGAACTGCAAAAGTCCAATGGGATAGTTGAAGAAACTGTAGATGGACAGGACCTGCTTATCCATTACAACAAAAAGGAGGAATCTGCATACATTACAGATGCCGATAATAATGTGATAAACTCGACCACATTATTCTGGTTTGCCTGGGTGGCATTTCACCCTGATACTGAGATCTATTCTAAAAAGAAATGATCATAGGAGATTCCATTTCTTTCTATAATCCCTTTTTAACAGCCGGTTCGCCTCATCATCGTCAATGCATATTTCTTTTTGGGCATCCCATTTCAGGGGCCTGTTCAATCGCCATGATATCAAACCCAGGTGCATAGGCAAAGTCATTTTTCGAACATATTCAAGATTGGACTCAGGTTGTTTCCGTGATTTTACTGAATCCAGGAAATTTTGCTGATGTCCCGGTGAGCGTTCAATACTGACCGGAATTTCCGGAATGTCAGAAACGGTTTCATTACCGATGATAATCTCCCTGGATCCATAATCGCAAATCAGAGAGCCTTTCTCTCCTTCAAAGTAAGCCCCAATGCTTCT
The DNA here is from genome assembly GCA_965365715.1 of uncultured Cyclobacteriaceae bacterium. GTDB lineage: Bacteria > Bacteroidota > Bacteroidia > Cytophagales > Cyclobacteriaceae > JAGTVG01. The sequence continues at coordinate 7,125 of CBDUCT010000196.1, forward strand.
TTCCGCTGCCCCGGGAACATCGGGCGGGGATGTTGTCCAGAAGATATTCAGATCCTCAAATTCAAAATC
>CBDUCT010000197.1:0-7164 GCA_965365715.1 uncultured Cyclobacteriaceae bacterium
TATATTGGTTTGAATTTAAACATTTATTTCTTTATTAGGAATTAGATTTGTTTTATTAAAGACTGTTTTCACGTGCCTTTTATTTTTAGGGGAATAATCATTGTTTTTATTATTAGTCACCTGGTTTCCTGTGGCAGAAATGAACCGGAGAAATTGCTGTTTACCCTGATGGAAGATTCATACACCGGCATTACTTTTTCTAATGATCTTATCGAAACGGATTCACTTAATATGATAGAATACCTCTATTTTAATAATGGAGGGGGTGTGGCTGCAGGTGATATAAATAATGATGGCCTGATCGATCTGTATTTTAGTGCAAACCAGATGCCTAACAGGCTATATCTGAATAAGGGAGATTTTGTTTTTGAGGATATATCTCATACAGCGGGAGTTGAAGGGAAAGGTGATTGGTCAACCGGCGTCACTCTGGCCGATGTAAACGGGGATGGTTTGCTTGACATTTATGTCTGCCAGGTAGGTGATTATAAAGGTCTGAAAGGGGAAAATCAACTTTTTATCAACAATGGTGATCTCACATTTACAGACAAAGCGAAAGAATTTGGATTAGACTTTACCGGATTTTCAACGCAGGCCGCTTTTTTTGATTATGACCTTGATGGTGATCTGGACATGTACCTGCTGAATCATTCTGTACATGGCAGTCGAAATTATGGGATGTCCTCTCTCCGGTTTGAATTGGACTCCAAGGCAGGAGACCGGCTTTATCGTCACGACAACAACAATGGATCGATATATTATGCAGATGTTAGCAGACGGGCCGGTATTTTAAGCAGTCAGCTTGGTTATGGACTGGGTGTCAGTATTGCAGATATTGATGATGATGGTTATCCGGATATTTATGTATCAAACGATTTTCATGAAATAGACTATTTGTACCTTAATAACAGAAATGGGACTTTCAGTGAGCGCCTTTCCGAAATGATCACCCATAGCAGCAGGTCATCCATGGGTAATGATATCGCTGACTTCAACAATGATGGCTTGCTGGATATTGTCGTACTTGATATGCTTCCCGTGGAGGAAAAAATTAAAAAACAGTCCGGAGGTGAAGACGACTATGAATTATATAATATCAAAAGAAACTTTGGTTACTACCACCAGTATGTTAGAAATATGCTGCAACTGAATCTGGGGAAGAATATGTTCAGTGAAATAGGCAGGTTATCGGGAATATATTCCACGGACTGGAGTTGGGCACCCTTGTTTTGTGATCTTGATAATGATGGCTATAAGGATATATATATAACCAATGGAATATTCCGCAGGGCCAACGACCTGGATTATGTAAAATTCTTATTGGATGATCGCAATGAAAAGAAGAAAACCAATAGTGAAATATTATCAAACAAGGAATTGTATGACAAGATGCCCCTTGATCCATTGGTAAATTATGTATTCAGGAATAATGGATCTCTTGATTTGAATGATACAATACAACCCAAAGACTTCAATAAATTTACTTTTTCAAACCATGCCGTTGAATGGGGAATGAATAGAAAATCTTATTCGAATGGAGCGGCATTTGCAGACCTGGATAATGATGGCGACCTGGATATTATAGTTAATAATATAAATGAGAAAGCATACATCTACAGGAATAATTCTGAATCGTTGACGAACCACCATTTTCTGAAATTTAAAATAAAAGGGAGTGAAAAGAATACTTTCGGAGTTGGTACCCGGGTGATTGTTTTTACAGCCGGTGAAAAAAGATTGGCAGAGAATTTTCAATCCCGGGGATTTTTGTCATCGGTCCCCCAAGGGATACATGTCGGAATGGGTAATAATGACCATGCTGATTCTATTCTTATCAGGTGGCCAGATAACAAGATAGAAATTAAGTATGATGTTCCTATTGATCAGGAATTAGTAATTGATATTAAAAATGCGGGTTCAAATATTGGGAAACTTGATTTTAGTGAAGAAAACAACCCCTTATTTAAAGTTGCTTCAGAGAGCATTGGATTAGATTTTGTCCATAAGGAAGACAGGTTTGATGAATTCGAAAAGCAGCATCTGGCACCCCATAAATTGTCATCGGAAGGGCCTGCATTGGCTGTAGGTGATGTAAACGGGGATGGTCAAGATGATGTATTCATTGGAGGGGCTAAAGGTCAGCGTTCAAAGTTGTTCATTTCGCAGGAAGATGCTTTTATTTTGAAAGATAATCCTGATCTTGATAAGGATTTTGGTTATGAGGATGTGGATGCAGCTTTATTTGATGCTGATATGGACGGGGACCTTGATCTTTATGTAGTAAGTGGCGGGAATGAGACATCCAACCTGCAGAGATTAAGTATGGATCGCTTATATATAAATGATGGTTCGGGGAATTTTACCAAAGGGGAAAAATTATTACCTGAATTCCACCACAATGGATCCTGTGTCCGACCTATAGATTTTGATCAGGATGGGGATATGGATCTATTTGTTGGTTCCCGGTCAATTTCGGGAATTTATGGTATTTCGGCTGATTCTTACTTGCTGGAAAATGATGGAAGGGGTTCTTACAGGGATATTACTTCTCAAAAAGCTCCTGAACTCAATGATCTTGGAATGGTAACGGATGCTTCCTGGTTTGATTATGACAATGACAACGATATGGACCTGGTCATTGCAGGTGAATGGATGAGCATTTGGATTCTGGATAATGACAATGGATCTCTGAAATCCATTCAATATCCTCAGGGGATTGAAAATTCATCCGGCTGGTGGTTTTCCCTGAAAACGGAAGATATCGATAATGACGGGGATCATGACATAATTGCAGGTAACCTGGGATTGAATTCAATATTGAAACCAGGTCCTGATAATCCGGTTCGTATGTATATAAATGATTTCGACAAGAATGGTACCGTTGAACAAATCATTACTACCATGAGGGAGGGTAAAGAATATCCTTTTGCCTACAGAGACGACCTAACCCGACAATTGGATTTTATTTCGGAAAAATATCCGTCATATGCTGAGTTTTCCGGGCAAACCGTGCAGGAGATATTCACTGGACAACAACTAGATGAGTCATTGGTGAAAGAGGTGAAAATGTTTGAATCCTGTATCTTTCTAAACAATGGCAAAGAGGGATTCCAAAAACTACTCCTTCCAACGGAGACTCAGTTTGCACCGATTCAGGATATGATTTTAAACGATTTTGACCTGGATGGTTTTTTGGATATTGTATTGGGTGGGAATTTCAATTCAGTCAGGCCGCTCTATGGGAAATATGAAGCGAGTTACGGTTGGTTTCTTAAAGGTAAAGGAAAAGGGGATTTTGATGTTCAATATCCTGTGGAAAGTGGTATTTACATACGAGGTGAGCTCAATACGATCAAAAAATTCAGGATAAACCAGAGGGACTTCATAATTGGAGGGGTCAATGATAATGCTATTGTTGTGCTAGAATTTAATTCACCTTAAAATCCTTTAACACCTAGATCTTTGGCGGTCGAATAATCAAGTTCTATCAAAGCCGTAGCCATTTCTCCAAAATAACCACCAAAATCCCAATTTGGTTCCATCATACTTCTTAAATAAGATATTTGATTAGCATGAACCAATGTGTGAAGCTGTAATCTGTATAAAATATACCCCCTCCCCTTTTCACCGTTTTCGTCTATTTCTAGAAGATCATCATTGGTTTGCTGAAGATATTCCATCATTGCGTTTATGCCATCTGTAATTACGTCGTTGACAAATGCAGTAGTCAGTGGATAGTTGCAGGGCCGGCATGTATTCTCCGTTAATTCCCAGGGAGGATCCTCAGATAGAAAGTATCGGGGCCAGGACATGGTATGAACGACAAGTTGCCCGATAGTCATTTTGTGTGCAGCAAATTTATGGTTAAGCAGGTCTTCGGAAATTCCTTCAATAGATGCCCTTAATCCCTTTTCCATTACTGGAATTACGCTTTGTAACGATTCACAATGATTTCGCATGTTGAAAATAGAATTCCTCTTCTTTTATTGTAAATTTATCATAATAGTTATTACCTGACAATTAAACCGATAAACAAGTTCCTGCAGATAATTATTAAACTTGTAATTATCCTTTTATAAAATCATTCAGAATGAAAAAGATATTGCCCTTTATGGTTCTCTCCTCATTCCTCTTAATGATCTATGTAAATTATCTATCCGGTGCAGGGAAGATCAATGATATTTCAGCTGGTGGTGTTTCAGGCAAATACCCAACCCTTTTCACACCTGCTGGATTTACTTTTTCTATATGGGGATTAATTTATCTTTTTAACCTGTTTTTCAGTCTCAGATTGTTTTGGAAAGGAGTGAAAAGTAATTGGAGTAAGGGCTATAATTCATTATCAGTATATTTCATTTTAACATGCATCCTTAACATCAGCTGGATTTATTCGTGGCATTATGATAAGATGGAATTATCCGTGTTGTTAATGCTTGGATTACTCATTACACTCATCCTCCTGTATCAGAAAGTTTCTGATAAAAACTATCCCTCAGTATGGTCGTACTTGACAACATATACCCCAATCAGTTTATACCTTGGATGGATATGCATTGCTACGGTTGCTAACATAAGTGTTTGGTTAACATCATTGACATGGAATGGAAATCCTCCTGGTGCTGCATTTTGGGCTTCGCTAATGCTTATAATAGCAGCCCTAATAAATTTGTTCATCCTGATTAAAAAACGGGATATCGTCTTTGCAATGGTTTTTTTGTGGGCAGCCTATGGAATTTTTACAACCCGGTCTATTGATGTTGCGGTTGAAAGTCAATGGGTATCAGGATCAGCAATAACAGGAATGATAATTGTAATATTGGGGATACTTTACACCGGCAATAGTTTATTAAAGAAATAAAAGACTGGATTTGGTTATGAAGAATGATCTCTAACAAACATTAAAGACATCTTTCTTTAACTTTGAGATTTACTAATTGATTTGATTTTACATTTTCGTTTCATATTCCAACACTCATGTTGGATAATCCGACAATTATTGGCTATCATAGTATTTTAAATGTCTATTAGATAGGCAATTATAAAAAAGGCATTCTTTTTGGACTTATAGTAGCAAATATTTTTACCTTAAGTTTATGAAGTATTTATTCAGGTTAAGCCTCAGGAATCTGAAAAAGAATCCAACCATTAATTTTATAAACATATTCGGATTATCCCTGAGTATGACTGTTGTCATCCTTCTTTTTTCATTTTGTTACCATGAGTTGACCACAGACAGGCACCAGAAAAATAGGGAAAATGGATATCTGTTAATAAACAATAATGGAGAGCATTCATTTGGCATAAATATGCCAGGTGTTTTGTCCTATCATTTGGATTCCTCTGTATTTGAAATTGAAAAAACGGTTCGAATAGCCGGTTTCTGGGAACAACCTGTCCTGAAATCAGAAAAATCAGAACCTAAGAAATCACAGATTCTGTTTGTTGATAGCGATTTTTTCGAACTGTTTACCTATGATCTTGTCTCAGGCAACATGGAAATGGCTTTTCATGACCCAAAATCAATAGTTATTACTGAAAAGCTTGCCTTACAACTCTTTGGCAACACAGATGTTATTGGTAAAACAATAATGCTGAATAATGAACATCCACAGATGGTTACTGCAATTGTCGCGGAGCCGGATAATAATACTTTTCTTGAATTTGAGGCATTGATCTCCATGGATGGAAGAAAGCTTATTCAATCCAATCCCGGAGAATTTACGAATTGGAACTGGTGGAACTTCAATACCTTTATCCTGGCGGATGAGGCTTATGACCGACAGACCATTGAAGAAAAAATCAGGAAAGTGTTTAACGATCATTCTCAAAGTGAAAATTCTTTTGAGGATATTGGTATTCTTCCACTCAGGGATATTTATTTTTCAAAAATAGATTCTGGCTGGCAGGATTTTTTCCGGATTGGGAATAAGCAACAAGTACTTGTTCTGGCCATGGTGGCTTTTTTGATCCTGCTGATAGCTATTATCAATTTCATTAATATTTCCTCCTCTCAATTTCTTGACAGGTTAAAGCAGGCTGGTATTCAAAAAATACTAGGTGCATCGAAATTCCACATTATCAGACAAGTGCTCTTTGAATCAACCATGCTATTTATGTTTTCAGCCTGGATAGGAATTATACTTACCGAAATCATTCAAATATACCTGAGTCAATACCTTGAGATTCAACTCATCAGTGGAATTATTTTTTCTCCGGTAATATTATTATTGATAATTAGCGTATCGACAATAATTGGTGTCCTATCCAGCCTTCCTACGGCCTATATGATCAGCAATTCCAAATCGATCCATAATCTGAAGAGTACCTTCTCGTTAAAAGCGAACAAATCAGCACTAAGAAGCATTCTGGTGATTACCCAGTTTTCCATTGCCATTATATTGATCGGGTTTACAGTACTTGTACAGAAACAAATACGCTTTGGAATTAGTAATCTGGGTTATGAAAAGGAGAATATCGTAGGCATCAAATTTACCCAGCAACTGTATGGGAAATCTGAAATACTAAAAAAAGAGCTTATGGATCAGGCCTTTATAAATAATGTGTCTATGACTCAATTCTTTCCTGGAAAGGACCTGAGTTTTTGGGGATTGGATACTGAGATCCGGGGAGAAAAAAAGCAGGTTTATTTTAACCTTTTTGATGCAGACCAGGCGTTTTTCGATATGCTGAATATTAAAAGTATTGAGGGTCGTATCTTTTCAGATGATCTCTCCACGGATAAGAACAAGGCTGTTGTCAATGAAGCTTTTCTTACTGCAAATAATATTACCGATCCGATAGGAATTGAGCTTTTTGCCAGGGAGGATGCATATTTTGAGATCATAGGGATAATCGAGGATTTTCATTTCGAATCCGTAACCAGGGAAATAGGTCCCTTACTGATCAATAATTCCGGGAATGCATCAGTGTGCCTTGTCAATATGCAAAGTCCTGATTTTAATGTATTAAGATCCAACTTAGAACGTCTCAGGGAAATATGCCATAATCTGTCTCCGGATTTTCCCGTGGAAATACGCTTTATGGATCAGGCGGTTGAGAATATGTATAAGAGTGAGATACGGTTCAGAAGGATCTTTACTTTGTTTTCCAGCAGTGCCATTTTCATCAGTTGCCTGGGTATTCTGGCTTTGTCCATTTTTGTAT
>CBDUCT010000198.1:0-7108 GCA_965365715.1 uncultured Cyclobacteriaceae bacterium
ACCAGAAGGAACCTTGATGACTAATATTCAGGATAGCATCGCTTCTTTTATCAATGAAGGTGGGGCGATCAATATCGGTCTGATCATCAATAATCTTTTTTCAGTTGCCGGCAGTGTCACAATTGGTTTCATGGCAGTGATATTTATAACTTTCTTCTTATTATATGAAAAGGGCATATTCAGAAAAGTGGCACTAAGAATGGTTCCTAATAATTATTTTGAAATGGTTATTACTGCTTTTGCCAAAATTGAAAAACTTCTTTCCAATTATCTTATCGGATTACTTGTTCAGATGACCGCCATATTTACCCTGGCTACTATTGGCTTATCTATAGTAGGCGTTAAGTATGCAGCATCAATTGCTCTTTTTGCAGCCGTTGCTAACCTAATTCCCTACCTTGGCCCCATTTTAGGTGCAGCATTTGGTATCGTAATATCCTTATCGGTTTTAGATTTTAATTCCGTGAATGATATGTTGTTCATGATCCTGAAAATTATTACTGTTTTTGGAATCGTTCAAATAAATGATAACCTGGTATTTCAGCCTCTTATTTTTTCGAAAAGTGTAAAAGCACATCCTTTGGAAATTTTTATTATTATTTTTGTGGGGGCAACGCTAGGAGGGATCATTGGCATGATAGCCGCTATTCCTGTTTATACCATCGTCCGGGTAAGTTTTGTCGAATTCTCCAGTGGATTTAAACAATATCAGATATTTAAAAATTAAATAAGGTATGGGATTACGTTGTGGGATAGTTGGATTACCAAATGTAGGTAAATCTACCTTATTTAATTGCTTGTCAAATGCTAAAGCCGAGGCGGCGAACTACCCTTTTTGTACGATCGAGCCAAATGTGGGGATTATTACAGTTCCTGATGAGCGAATCAATAAGATTGCAGAACTTGTAAATCCCAAGAAAATAACACCAACCGTTATAGAGTTTGTCGATATTGCCGGTCTAGTAAAGGGGGCCAGTAAAGGGGAGGGACTGGGTAACCAGTTTTTAGGGAATATCAGGGAAGTGGATGCTATAATTCATATAATACGATGTTTCGAAGACGAAAACATATCACATGTGGATGGAAAGATCGATCCGGTTTCCGATAAGGAAATAATCGAAACAGAACTACAGTTAAAAGACCTGGAAACCATTGAAAAAAGGATCCTGAAAACTGAGAAAACAGCCAAATCTGGAGATGCGAAATCAAAAAAGGATATGATTATTCTTGAGAAAGCAAAAAAACATCTCGAAGAGGGTAATAGTATCAGGACTATGGAAATGGGTGTGCCAGAGAACCAATTATTAAAAAAAGAACTCCAATTATTAACTTCCAAGCCGGAAATCTATGTTGCTAATGTGGATGAGGAATCGATACATGATAATAAATACACCAGGCAATTGAAAGATTCTATACCTGATCCCAATCGTGAGATCATAACCATATGTGCATCTCTGGAAGCCCAAATTGTTGAATTGGATGAGGAAGATAAGAATTTGTTCCTTCAGGAATATGGTTTAAAGGAGTCGGGATTGATCCGTTTAATTCATGCAAGCTATAATATCCTCGATCTGATAACATTTTTCACCGCCGGGGAGAAAGAAGTACGCGCCTGGACAGTACGTAAAGGATCAAAAGCTCCACAGGCAGCAGGGGTTATACATACAGACTTTGAGCGTGGATTTATCCGTGCGGAGGTTATAAAATATGATGATTATATACTCTACAAAAATGAAAACGCTTGTAAAGAAGCTGGCAAATTATTTGTTGAGGGTAAAGATTATATTGTTAAGGATGGTGATGTAATGTATTTCAGGTTTAATGTATAAATTGCTCCTGGATTTTATTATATTGAAAAAAAGTATTAATTTATGATCTGAAAAATATATTTCATATTCAAACTTAGCGTTATATTAGAAAAACTCTATTTTGATAGATTTTTTATTGAAAATGCAAACAATTTTTTATCTTATTGGTTTACTTTTGAAAAATAAATTCATTTCTATTGCAAATTTTTACTAGTACTTTTTAACACTTATAAATTTTTAGAGAATTGAGGATCAGATTAATTTTTATTTTAAAGAATAAAGGTGGATATGTTCCATTTCATCATCAGTATCTCCTTACTCAGCTTATTAAAGGTATCTTGCTTAAGGGTGGCAAAGAGGAATACTTTAGCTATACCGGATATAACTTCTCCGGATTAAAAGGACAGACTAAGATCAGCCGTAATGGATTACATTTCTTTTCGAGCAGGGTAACTCTGGTTATTTCATGCATGAATAAAGACTTCATTGATTATTTTGTGAAGAATGTTTTTGATTTCCCGCAGCTTGAGGTAGGTAATCTTACTTTAATTCCTGAAATGGTTGAAGAAGAACAAATGATCGATTTTGAAAATGTCAATAAATACATCTGCATTTCTCCAATAGTGTTGACATCTCCAAAATTCAACGATTCTGAAGGTAAAAAATTCATTCACCCTGAGACCGATGAGTTTTCAGATCTTTTATACGAATCCACCATTCTCAGGATGAACCAGTCCAAACTGTTTACGCCTGAACAACTCAAGACCTTCTTTAAGTTTCAGCTCGTTCCTGATCATGCCTATCTTGTTAAGATTGAACAAAGCCAGAAAAAATTTGCAAGGATCTATCCTGTTTTCGATCAGGATGTTAAATATGAGGTCCGCGGTTATACTTTCCCGTTTACATTATATGCAGCCCCGGAAGTACAGAAATTCGTATTTATCCTGGGCTTGGGTGCATTTACTCATAAGGGATTTGGAATGCTTGATCTTGCTAATATCGATCCTACCAAAAGGACAAAAGAATACAAGGTGGAAAACTATATTTAGTTCCTTCGGCCAGTATTGAATGATACATATCCTGCGAGAATATCATATGTTCTGCCTTGTGGTTTAATATAAACAAGGATTTCATAGTCATTCTCTGTTTCAAAATGGCTCCCTTCAACAGAATATAAATCATCTGGAGTGTAATAGATATAATCATACCACCCCTGTTTTAAAAGAGCATCTGCTCTATAGCCTTTCAATTCACCATCGTATTTCATTTTAAATTCTGGAAGCAGGTCGTAATTGCTTAGTTTTCCGAATATGTATATATCCGAGTTAAGCTTTTCAGGGGATTGAAGGAAGAAATGTACATTAACGTAATCGGATTCAAGCCTTGGATCCTGCCCATCAATATTGGATATTATAAAACCCCCGTTAAGATCATCCCAGATGCTGTAGAATTCCTTTTCCCTAATTTTATCCTGTAGCAAAAATGCATCTACCCTGTCTTCCTTGATGAATACACGGTCTACATTTCTGCCGGGAGCGATCACTGAATTAAGATCAAAAAACCTGAATTCATTGCCTCCGAAAAAATTATTTTCCAGATTGAAGGGTCTGTATTCCAGTTCTTTCTTAAATTCATCAATCTGGGTTGCTCTCAAATTATATATTGCCGTAACCCATGACTGGTTCTGACGCACAACAACTTTTATATCTCTTTGCGGATTGAAAAGATCAATTTTGTTATAGTTAAGGATAAAATCGATTTGCTGATGCGTCCTCTGTTCCTGGACCCCCATAGATTCACCATATGAAAAGGCAATGTTTATTATCTGATCATATATCATGAATCTTTTGGAAAAAGCCAGTTCATCCGGATTGTCTCTATCGTATACAACAAGCAGATAATTCCCGGGAAGTTCCACCTTTGGTAACACAAAGGTGTAATGAGTGTATGGGATCCTGGAATAAACGCTATATTCATATTCTTGTATATCAAATTCATTGTAGGCCGATAAATACTCAATAGATCTTATGTCTGAGGGTTGCCAATCCCAGGTACAGTGAATAATTTTTGCCTGAAAATATCTGGCATCCTGATATAACTCATCAAATTCGAGTATTAATTTGTTCGGTGAAGTTATGTTAATCGCCGGTGGCTCGATTTTTGATCTGATATTTTTGTCGGAGTACAGGTTTACAGTTTTTATATCGGGATTATAAATAAAATCCCTGTATTGTAAATCGGTGTTATTCTTTAAAAGGTTATTGGCTTTTGAATAGACTTTTTTAGTTGAATAGCCGTTAAAAAAGATAATAAGCGCGAAAATAACGAAGGTTACTTTTTTCATTTGTTATATTTAAACGATAAAAATAGAAATTAATTTAATTTCCAACCAAATATATCATATTGGTGTCATTAGATAAAAATCGATGCCAATAGAATGTCAGGCATTGAATGGAAGATTTCAAACAATTAATTAATGACTGCATAGCTGAAGATCGGAAAGCTCAAAAAAAGCTTTACGATCTTTTTGCATCGAAGATGATGATGATCTGTTTAAGATATTCAAAATCAGATTTGGAAGCAGAAGATATATTGCAGGAATCGTTCATTAAAATATTTAAGAACCTGAAAAATCTGAGAGAATATACAAATGTAGCGGCCTGGATTAAAAAGATAGTCATAAATACGGCGTTGAATTATCAACGAAGTAAGTTGTATCTATACCCAATGGTCAATGTAGAACATTTGAAGATATCCTATGATGAAAATGTAGCGCTATCTAATTTTCATCACGAGGAATTGCTGAATATGATCCAGGATCTTCCACTTGGGTGTCAGGTAATTTTTAACCTTTATGCCATTGAGGGATATACGCATAAGGAAATAGCTGAGCAACTTAAAATTAGTGAGGGTACATCAAAATCGCAGTATTCCAGAGCTAAATCTTTGTTGCAACTGAAATTAATTGAGAGTGATAGAGGAAATTATGAAGAAGCTGAACGATAATTTCGAAAATAGATGGAAGGAAAAGTTTGAGGATGCCGAGGCAACACCTGGAGCATCCGTGTGGGATAAAATCGATGCTTCGATGGCAGGGAATGAAGTAAAACGATATAAAAAGAAATTGTTTTATTATCAGATAACTGCAGCCGCATCAATTTTACTTGCTTTATTGTTTGGATCCTATACTGTATATAACCTCATTTCGAATTCAGGGTCTGAACAACTCGTAAATTTACCTTCTCCTGTAATAGAAAGTGATGGAAATGCTGCAGATTCTAGGGATTTTCTGTCAGAACCAGTACCTGATCTAAGAGACATTGATAATTCTATTGCCGAATCTGATCCGATTAAAGATAATCAAAACAAGACAAGACTTAATAGTCCAGCCCTGGATAGACAAGCAACAGGAGATAATTCAGAAAGTACATTAGTGTTTATGACTTCCAACCAGGTAAAGACTGATAAACAGCCGGACTCAGATGGTAGATATATTAATAATTATGAGGTTTTATCATATCATCCTGAGTCCTCGTTTAATGTACCATATGAAAAACCAGGCAGAAAATTTTATCTTCAGAAGAAAGTAAATCCATTCGATACACCTTATGTAATGCCTCTTGATATTGAAGATAAGGAAGAAGATCCCAAGAAACTATGGGCTGGTCTCATGGTATCCTCCGGTGTCTTTGATCCAAACATAAATTATTACGGATCTCCGGATATTATGGCGGATGCAACGCCCAATACACTTGGCTCTGTAGAGCGCATCGATGCAGCAAGTGCGGATCTGCAAACTCAAACAAACTTACTTGCCTCCTATAAACCGGAGGAATCAAACTACAATTCGGAAATGTCCGTTTCTTATGGCCTGGATTTTGGATATAAATTCAGTAAGAAATTCGTTCTGTTTAGTGGGGTAGGATACCAGCATAATTTTGGTTCTACATCCGTAAATACATATATTGAACCGACAGAAAGTCACGCTAAATATGCCAACCATGCTATTGTAATTGAGAAGGCCAGCCCGGCATCAGGGCTTAATTCCTATAATGAATTGAATACAGAAGTCCAATTGAACAGTACTTTTGAATTCGTTACAATACCAGTGAATTTTGGATACTTTCTGGTGGATAGAAAGTTTAAATGGCTTATGACGGCAGGAGTCAGTACTGATATATTTATTAAAAACAGTATTGAAGACTCGCAGAATCTGTTCGATCCAGTACAATATAAACCAGGAGATGACTCACCTTATAATCCTATATATTTTAACGGAAGGTTTGGGACCATGGTGAATTATACTTTTCTAAAGAATTATCAGCTAAGTCTTGAACCATCTTACAGGATTGGATTGAGTGAATTGACTAATAATAATTCGACTTTTAGTAGTCGCCCTTCCTCGTTTATGATCTCTGCCGGAATAGCATATGTCTTTAAATAGAATTTTGATTGAAACCGTAAGTGTGAATTAAAAATATAATGAAGTTATTTCGTCAATTAATATTAAAACTATGAATATGTTAAGATTTGGGAGTGCCTTCGTGTTGATTTCATTGTTTTTGACTGGATGCAGTTTGGATAGCGATGATACGCTTGGTCCAGGATTGTTGGTGGAACGTAGTTTTTTCGATGAAGGAGATGAAGGGTGGATCGCAGAATTTGCTGACTATCCGGAAGGATTGGAAGATTCGATGAAATTGGCCTACAGACCCAGTCCTTTATTTGTTTCCGAATCCATCGGAAATGTTTCCGCTTTTAAGCAAAGTGGATATGCCACGAATTCTGATTTATTTATGTTTGTGAAACAGCAGATATCAGGTCTGCAACCAAATTCAAGATATACGATAAAAATAGAAGTAGAACTTAATTCTCAACTTAAAGAAGAATATACTGGGGATTTGGATAATGTTGAATACGGATCCTTCCTCAAGGTTGGAGCTTTCAAGTCCGAACCAAAAACAACCATAGTTCAGGATGACGATAACCCGGATATTTCTCTTATTAAAACCGATTTTGATAAAGGGGAAGATGATCAGGGAGGTCAGGATATGACCATGATAGGAAGACTGGCATATACTGGAATTGGTGAAAAACCGGTCTTGATGAATGGATCAAATTCTGATTTTCCAATTTATGTTGCCACTGATGCGGAAGGAAAACTCTGGATTGCAGTTGGGATCGATACAAACATACCCGTATACCAGGAGATTTCCTATACTTACATCAATGCTACATTTCAATTTGAGGACAGCCTTTAATCCGGTGGAATTACAACCATAGGATTTCAAGGCGTGTCA
>CBDUCT010000199.1:0-7030 GCA_965365715.1 uncultured Cyclobacteriaceae bacterium
CCACAACTTTTCGCACAACAGTAGATTTTACTCGAAGTGCGAACAGGCAAAATAAGGGATGGTATGTAGGAGAATTACAGGCCGGTTTTGGAACCATTTCCTTGCTAATTAGCGATCCTGTAACTTATACCGATCAAAAGATATGGGCATTATCTGCTATTGCAAAAGGAGCAAAAGGTATCAATGTTTACTCTTTTTATCCCATGTCTTCCGGATACGAAGCAGGAGGTTATGGGCTTATTGAATTAGATGGAACATTAACTGACCGAGCAACTAAACTTGGGCGACTGGCCAAGATGATTGACACGAATCAAGATATTTTTTTAAAGGCTCAACCGATAAAATCAGAAGTTGGAATTCTATATAATCCATTAAACCAAATGGTAGGGGGAATGCAAAGGAGGGACTATGGAGGAGCTTTTAGCAGGTCGTTGATTGGTTATTATCAGATTTTCGCAAACAACAATATCCCTGTCGATTTTATTCATCGAACAGATATTGAAAACAATGATCTTGACCAATATAAAGTTTTAATTCTTCCTTATTCTTTGATGTTTACTCATGAAATGGCTGAAAATATTAAACAATTTGTTGAAAATGGAGGAAAAGTAGTTGCAGAAGCTCGTACTGCATGGATTGATAACAGAGGATATTCTTCAAGTATTTATCCGGGAATGGGACTTCATGAAGTTTTTGGTGTTCGCGAAAAACACATCAGAATGAGTGAAAATAAATTTGATATGATTGTCACTGGTAATGAAAACACTCTTTGTGAAAATATCAAACAGGGAGAAACACTAAAAGGAAGTTTACATCTTGAAACTTTTTCAATATTGAATGGTAGCAAAACAGAAATTCTTGCTGAATCGTCTGAAGGAGATCCGGTAATTGTTTCAAATCAATATGGGAAAGGGAAAGCATTAATCTTAGGATCGTATATGGGTCAGGCAACATATTCCGAAGATAATGGCTTAAATGAGTCTTTTATACTCAATATTCTTGATTGGGCAAACATTGAAAGACCCTATAAAACAAATCTTGATGGACGTAAATCAAATCAAATAGAGATAGCACTCCAAAGCTTCGATGATAGTTTTCTATTATATATTATAAGTCATAGCGAAAATGATGAATCCTTTGAAATTGAACTGAAAACAGAGGCAAATACCAATTATAAGATTGAAGACCTTTTTGAATACAACAAATCATTCCAGCTGAAATCTCAGGAATCATTCCTGAAGATGAACCTGAATGTATATAAAAAAGATGTTAGAATTCTAAAAATCGAAAAATTAAATTAGGCTTAATGGCTGTAAAAGGAGGCGATATGGGAGGACTAAAACAAAAGCACAGTATCTAATAATGATGAAATATTTATTCCCATTGAAAATAATAACGAAAAATTAGAAATGCTATTTTTTGACGAGCCGTGAAGACAAATATGACATTTTAAAACTCAATCATGTTAGAAATTCCAGAATCAAAAACAATCAGCAGGCAGGCTGGTAAAACGCTGAAAGGTAAAACAATCTCTGAAGTGTTTACTGCCACACATAAACACAAGTTCGCTTTCTTTAATGGAGATCCGGCCGGATACGATAAGCTTTTATCAGGAAGACAGGTCAAATCCACAAAAGGTCATGGGATGTTTGTTGACATTTACTGCGAGGAAGATGTATGCTTTACCATCAGTGAGGGAACTAATATGAGATATTATACCTCTTCTGAAACACCTCCGGAAAAATATCAATTGTTGATCATATTTGATGATGGAAGTTTTGCTGCGTGTAATGTGGCTATGTATGGAGGAATATTGGCGTATCAGGGCACATTTGATAATCCTTATTATCAGGGCAGCCTGAACAGTATTTCTCCCCTGGATGATAAATTCGATGAATCATATTTTGATAAAATCATTAATAATGCCCCGAAAAATGTCGCGATGAAAGCCTTGCTGGCTACCAAACAGCGGATACCGGGACTCGGTAATGGCGTCCTGCATGACATTTTATTTAATGCACATCTCAACCCCCGCAGAAAAATATCCACCATCAAAGATTCGAATAAATCAGAACTGTTCCAGAGCCTTAAGACAACATTGAAAAATATGACTGATATGGGAGGAAGGAATACCGAGAGAGATCTATTTGGAAATTTTGGGGGATATGAATCAATACTTTCTAAGAACACCTTGAAAGACCCATGCCCGGGATGCGGGAATAGCATCGTAAAGGAGGCCTACCTTGGTGGTGCAGTTTATTATTGTCCCAACTGTCAACCTCTATAATTGCATATGAAGCATTTCGAAAAGTTATTGATTATAAAGATAATACATACGCTTATCTGGATATTCTTCGCCGGTTTGATCTTTTATATTTTATATGCTGGGATCAGTAATACAATAAATATTTATACCTGGATTGCCATTGGATTGGTCTTTGGTGAGGCAATTGTATTGGTTCTTTTTAATATGTTCTGTCCATTAACCATTTTAGCAAGAAAATACTCTGATTCTAATAAAGATAATTTTGATATTTTCCTGCCAAATTGGTTAGCGAGAAATAATAAAATAGTTTTTTCAATTATTTTTCTTACCGGATTAATTATCGTGTTGCTGAGAGTGCTTATTTAAACCTGTGGAAAAATCTATTATATTAGATTTTATATAAAGATTCCCTGCGTACGTTCCTGCTGATTTTGGTAAGAATATCAGCAGATATTTTTGTATATTCCGATCTGAATAATATTGAATTATTGGAACAAAACTTCCCAATATATGACCTATAAGAAATCCCAGACTGGTTGGTTAATTGTAATAATAGTTAGCCCGATACTCATATTCCTTCTTTTTACTTATTTGTACCAATGGGGAAATAATCCAATCCCACTAATTCCATTCCTTGCCATATCGGGAGTAATGATATTAGTTGTCCTGCTATTCTATAAATTAACTATTTGTATTGAAGGCCGAAAGATCGAGGCCATCTATGGTATTGGCTTAATCAAATTTACAATCAGGATTGACGTTCTGAATAGTGTAACCATTCTAAGAACACCCTGGTGGTATGGGTGGGGGATCAGGTTCACGCCAAAGGGTAGATTATACAATATTCATGGATCCAAAGCCGTGCGAATAGAATACAGGCGTGAAGGTAAGGCTAAAAAAATAATGCTTGGAACCCCCGAACCGGAAAAGTTAAAAGAAACCATAGAAAAGCATTTTGGTTAATCGAAAAAATTATTGGGTGAATACTACCGTGAATAGATATTTGAAAACCCTTGATCGAATTCAATTATGAATGACCAACAAATAATAGATTGGTTATTAAAAGGTGAAGTTTCCATACAATTCCAGGTTTACCGGGATCTGTTGGGAATTGAAAGAAAAGATCTGCAAAACAGGATAGCTACTGAGGGATGGGGAAAACAATTCCTGTTGAAACGAAATTCAACAGGTCATTGGGGTATGAGGTTCTACCAGCCAAAATGGATTTCTTCTCACTACACATTACTCGACTTGCGCAATTTAAATCTCAATCCTGATAACCCGATCGTAAGGGAAACAATTGATCTGACACTGGACACCACTAAAGCTGAAGATGGCGGCATCCAGCTGGGTCCTTCAACTTTGGAACATAGTGATGTATGCGTAAATGGCATGTTCCTGAATTATGCATCGTACTTCAAGGCAAAAGAGCAAAAACTATACTCTATCGTGGACAGCATTCTGGATGAAATAATGCCGGATGGCGGGTTTAATTGCAGAACCACAAGAAGCGGAGCCAGGCATAGTTCCCTGCATACGACCTTATCCGTTCTGGAAGGGTTCCTGGAATTTCAGAAAGCCGGATACACCTATCGAAAAAATGATCTCCGGAAAGCAAGAAAGAGTTCAGAGGAGTTTATTCTGATACATCAATTGTTCTTGTCTGATAGAACCGGGAAAATCATCAGGAAAGAATTTCTCAATATCCCCTACCCCTCCAGGTGGAAATATGATATTCTGAGGGCGTTAGATTATTTTAGGTACGCCGGCACCGAATATGATAAAAGGATGGATGCCGCGATAAATGTAATCCTTAAAAAGAGAAAAGCAGACCGCAGGTGGAACCTGCAGGCCGCTCATCCAGGACAAGTACATTTTAAGATGGAACAAGCCGGAAAACCCAGCAGGTGGAATACCTTAAGAGCCCTGCGTGTATTAAAACATTTTCAAATAAAATGATCTGAGAAAAGCGCAAAATTTACTACTTAAACTAACATTTTTAATTAAATAAGATCACTTATTTGATTTTATTTCGATTGTTTATTATAGATAAGTAATAAAATGATAAAAAGTATCTAAAAAACAAGTTCTTGATAGAATCCGTGGTTGCATTAAAATTTGAAAGTATTGAAATTGGTGCTGGTAGATTTACTGATTTTATCCTACCTATTTCTCTCTATTGCTATTTAAGAATTTCTAAGGTTACGCCTTAAAAAATATATAATATTTACTTACGTGTTTGAACCTGGATTTATATTATTCATTCAGCGGTGCACTTTATAGTGATATATTAAGAATTGTGTAACATAATTTTTATTTTTAGTAACACTATAGCATTTATGCAGCACTACAAAAATTAGACGGTTTATGAAATAAATACATGTAATAACAGCATTTATAATGACTATATCCCCTGTAGGCTTTCATTTAACAGGAATACAATTAGCATTTTTATTGCCGCTATTCTACACAAAAATTCCACACCATGAATAAGATTAATTATACCCTCATATCAATTGGGGTTATCTGTCTTCTTACCAGTTGTAAACAAAATATAAAAAAAGAAACGGAAAAGACTGAATTTCCGAATAAGGTACACTATGTTTCAATTGACGGGCTATGGAGGGTTACTTCGGAGACAGCAATAAAATTTCCCCATGGAACGCTTGAGCCGATAATTCTGATAAGCGGGGACGCTCAGGGCGATCTCAAAGCCCGAGGCTGTTTTCTTTGGGATGGCCGTTTTTATGATTACTGGGAATATGATAGTGTGCTGTATATAGATTCTACCAATCAGTTGGTGATCGCTGATATGGAAGGTGGTATCTATAAGGGAATTGTGGATGAAACGAAAGAAGTAATTCGGGGAATTGCTAAATGGGATGAAGAAGACGCTTCTGATACGGCTATACTGGAATTTATTCGTGATGATGATATCGATTTTAACCGATTATTTATTCCATACCCACCCGGTTCGGATGGAAGTATAAAATATACTTATCAAAAACCGGAATACCGTAATGATCAATTGCAAACCGCTTCCATATTTGAATTTGTAAACGATTCAACCGCATTTTACAAATTAATAGAAAGGATCATTAAACAGAAATTCGGCCGGCTGGAGTCTTTTTTGGTTATCAAAGATCAAAAACTTATCCTTGAAGAATATTTTTACGGTTATAGCAGAACTCAACTTCATAGTATACATTCCTGTACGAAAAGTATAGCTTCTTTACTGTTGGGAATAACCTTGGAGCGTCATAAAGAACTTAATGTCGATCAACCGCTCTTTGATTTTTTTCCACAATATGATTCATTAAGAACCCCGGAAAAAGAGCAAATGACGCTTGAACATGTTTTAACAATGACTGCGGGATTTTCGGAGGAAGATGTCATAGAGGATCCGGAACCAGATGAATTTATACAAAGTATTCTCAGTCGTCAATTAGAATCAAAGCCGGGGGAGGAATTTAAATACAGCAGTGAATGTACCAACCTTCTATGTGGTATAATCTATAATCTTGAAAATAAACAGGCTGATGAATTTGCTAAAGAGGCTCTGTTTAACAAGCTTGGCATTTCAGAATTCATCTGGGAAAAAGAAGATGGTGTTCTGCAATGCCACAGTAATCTTCATATGTACCCGAGGGATATGGCAAAAATCGGTTTGCTTGTTATAAATAAAGGCTCATGGAATGGTGACCAAATCGTCCCGGAAAAATGGATCGATATTTCAACACAACCTCATGTGGAAGAAACTGAGTTTTTTGATTACGGATATCAATGGTGGTATAGATCAAAACGAAATACACCCTGGTGGGAGAATCCTGTATTGGGTGGGAAGGAGGAAAATGACATGTTCCACGCACGTGGCTACGGGGGACAGTATATAATGATCATTGAAGATCTGAATATGGTTATCATTGTTACGGCATCCGATTACAATGAAAGCAATGGGATGGCAAATATCAAGGTTCCTATGGTCATTGAAGAACTTGTTCCATTATTTGATTAAATTGGAGAATAATAATTTCACTTTTGGTAAAACATTGTAATAAAGAAATCAAATAACCTGGCCGGTCAACTCTGATAGGGAAACTACAACTTTTTGCACAGGTCGTCCCTGGTTACATCTGAAAAATTAAATACTCGTCAGGAAAATGAAACTATTTAAAGACAATTCTTCATCAAAAAATATCTTTTTGATTCTGATATTAATGTTATGTATGTCAACTTTATCTTGTACAACCGATAAAGTCGTTGAATACCCTGTAGAACCTGATCCTCCCGGGTCCGGCAAGGTCATGTGGGCAGAATCGCAGACTCAGGAGGGCTGGACTATGGTAACCAATGAAGGCGGAACTACACTCGGATATTCAAAAAGCTCCGGGCTTCAGATTATCCAGGTAGACGGATACGCGTTCAAAGATCTAAACAGGAATAACCTGCTGGATCAATTTGAAGACTGGCGTGTTGACTTTGAAACAAGGGCGGCAAGTATCGTTAAAGAAATCCCTGTCGAGCAGATGATGGGCATGAAGATGAATCCATTTGGTAGCTGGAGGGTTAATCCTGATACCCTGGATACAATAATTAAGAATTCCATGGACCTGGGTTACAGACAACTGCGGGCGCCCCGTGGAGGGACAGCTGATGCAAGAACGAAGGTAAACTGGAACAACATGACACAGGAGTACATAGAAGGCCTTGATAACATCGTCTGTATACCCGCGGTTTGGATAGACGATCCCAGGTCAGGAGATG
>CBDUCT010000200.1:0-6997 GCA_965365715.1 uncultured Cyclobacteriaceae bacterium
ATAACTCGATGAAACCATCAGGTTGAGCGACATCAGACTGTAGCCAATGCCCCTCTAGTGAACATGTCACTCGCTCCCTCAGGGGGTCATCAGTCTGCCCTTGAGGTCGATTGTTGTTGTCTCTTTTCCAATGTATGAATTGATCTGATTAGTTGAACCTGTTTCCAGGATTTTCCCGTCCTTCACCGCCACAGCTTCAACCACTGTGTTGTTCTGATCAACAGTGTGTATTTTACCGTTCGATATTACCAGGTCAGCGGTTTGATTTTCCGTGCAGGATATCAGGAATGCCAGTATTATCGTTAAGAAGGCACTATAGGTTTTTAGATTCATATTTGATAGGGTATTATAAGTTTTTACAGACATATTCAACAGAATATTTTGTTATTATATTCATATTGAAGAAGGTATTATATGCTTTTATGCTCATATTCAAGAGTGTATTGCATTTTTTCAGATTCAAATTATGGATCAGGCTGTTATGAATGCAATGATATACAATTAAGTCGATAAATGATATCTTAGCAAATAGGAAGAAGTCATCGAGGTATGAGATGAATTCGCTAATTTTATGGAATTAACAAAACAAGTAATAACGTTACAAGTATAAATATGTCCTTCACATTACAGACTGGAGCTACGGCTCCGGATTTCAACCTGCTGGCAACCGACGGAAACAGATATTCACTTTCCAGTTTTAGGGACTCCGAATACCTTGTAATATTCTTTACCTGCAACCATTGTCCCTATGTAATTGGTTCCGACGAAGTGACCAGGGAAACTGCCTTGAAATATATGGATAAAGGAGTTGCCTTCGTAGGCATTAACAGCAATAGTCCGAATACCTATCCGGATGACGATTTTGATCACATGGTTAAACGAATGAATGAACATAATTTCCCCTGGAAATACCTGTATGACAGCACCCAGGAGATCGCTGTAAAATATGGAGCCCTGCGAACGCCTCATTTTTATGTTTTTGACCAGGACAGGAAACTCGTATATACGGGAAGGGGTGTTGACAATCCACGGGATGTGAGCAAAATGACAGTCAATGTTCTGGGAAATGCGCTGGAAGAGTTGCTTTCAGGAAAGGCAATCTCCGTTCCGGTTACCAATCCGATCGGATGCAATGTGAAGTGGGAAGGAAAAGATGCGCACTGGATGCCTCCCGAAGCTTGCGATCTGGTTTAAATATTTTACATTCGTATTAAATAATTTATTAATTTAGCGGGGTAATTTCTTTGCGTTCGTGGTGAAACAGGTAGACACGCTGTCTTCAGGAGGCAGTGCCTTCGGGTGTGGGGGTTCGACTCCCCCCGAACGCACTAAAAAATTAAGAGTAAACAAGAATGCCCCTTTATTTAACGTATAGGGGCATTTTATTGCATACTTAATAAATTAATCTCTTCTATTTTATCGTTTATCTGCTCCATAAATTCATACAGATAGGGTTCCACCCGGCTTATATCCTGATCTATGAGCCAGAACCTGTGAATCGTTTCTGTTTTATATTCAATATACAGCCCACCACCATCAGCACAATCCGGGCATCCGATGATGGTATCTGTTTCGTTCAATAATTGAGAGGGGAAATATATTTCAAGGTCATTCACCAGCTCATAATATTTATTGCCTAGCTCGACAAACGATGCATCATAAAATTCATCATGTCTCGGATAGGTTTTATTTTGGTCCATATACAGGCCTTCGCCATCTAATTTATAGATCTGTATGCAATGATCGCCGACACAAAAACCATAAAAATGCCCAAAAATGAGATATTCAGTTGGTTCTGCGATTTCATCTTCACTGCAGGAAGAAAACACGGATGCGATCATGATCATCAACAAGATACTGTATGCTGCCTTTTTCATATCTAATAAATTCGTTTTAAAGAAAGACATCTGTTTGCTGAAATCCGTTGGTATAAGGATGAATATCAGACGCTGAAATAATTTTTACCGGTTAACTTTTATTCGCTGTGGCAATTTATTTACTTTCAGGTATGATATCATTTAGCATTAAAATTGATTCTTCATTGTTTAAAAATGAACCCATGCGATCCATAATCAGTATCATCACCTCCAGGTTTCTCTTCCTTATCATTGCCTCATTGGTGATCGTTTTTTCCGGATGCCAGGACAGAACACCCCCGGATCAGGATATACAAAAGATCGAAGAAACACTCCTGGACCAGTATGTTTATGACCCGGATCCACATTTTCGTTATGATATAGCCTATCAGGGTAAAAGGGAAGGATATACTTTCTATGTATTGAAAATGATCTCCCAGCATTGGATGACTGATACAGAAGTGGATGAACCGGAGTGGTGGCACTGGGTAAGTGTGGTCATACCCGATTCATTGAAGTATACGACGGGTATGATGTGGATAGGCGGGGGAGCGAAAGACGATGAATTACCGGAAAACCCCGGTGATATCATTTTGCAAACTGCCATGCTTACAAATACCATTACAGCTGAGATCCATAATATCCCCAACCAGGCCCTTACTTTCCGAAATGATCCATATGGCCCGAGATTCGAGGATGAACTGATATCCTATGGATGGCGGAAGTTCCTGGAAGGCGGGGGTAAGGATGAAGACGCCATCTGGCTGGCCAGATTACCCATGACCAAGGCCGTCGTAAGGGCAATGGATGCTGTTTCAGAACTGGTTTCCAGAAATGAGAATGTATCATTGGATAAATATCTGGTTTCCGGGGCATCCAAGAGGGGATGGACTACCTGGACAACCGCGGCGGTTGATGATCGTGTAATTGCCATAGTGCCGATAGTTATTGACCTGCTGAACCTTGTTCCATCTTTTGATCACCATTGGCGGAACTATGGTTTCTGGGCCCCGGCTGTAGAAAATTATGTGGAAGAAGGTATTATGGATTGGCTGTATACCCCTGAATTTAAAAGACTTATGGAAATTACGGAGCCTTACTCCTACAAAGATCGATATGACATACCTAAACTACTGATCAATGCCACTGGTGATCAGTTCTTCCAGCCCGACAGTTGGAAATTCTACTGGCATGACCTGAGCGGGGAGAAACATGTTCGGTATGTTCCAAATACCGGCCATTCACTTGAGGATTCCGATGCGCTCGAGACCTTGATATCTTATTACCAATATATTCTATCGAAAAGTGAAAGACCCGGATTTAGCTGGAAAGTTGATCCTTCAACTATTCATATATCAACCGATCCCGACGCCCCCCCCACTGAAATCAAACTCTGGCAGGCCAGGTCAGATGAAAGGTCGAGGGATTTCAGGATCGATGTGATCGGAAAGGCATGGACTGACAGTACACTGACAATCCAACCCGATGGGAAATATGAAATCAATCTTGATGTTCCTGCCAAGGGATGGAAAGCTTATTTTATTGAATTGATTTATCATAAGGAAGGAAAACTTCCCCTGAAGTTAACCACCGGGGTCACAATATTGCCCGATGAATATCCATTTGAACCATTCGAACCCGGCAAGGAATAGGATCTGGACATTTTATTTCAACATCCAAATAAAATTATCTAGTAGCTGGCAATTAATTAGGTGGTCTTTAGCTGGATGTATATGAATTTGATTTTTAACTGTATTTATGCTTGGGTTGCAATGTAATCCTACTATCTATCCTTTGATGCTTAGATTCTGTATTCCCGGCTTATCCAGTATCTCAATTCTTGGTCCATTCAATTTTATCATATTGTTCAGGCTGAGGTCCGTAAGCAGCTTGATGGTACTTTCTTTTGAAATACAGGAGAAATCAGCTATGTCTTTTCGGTTTATATATTTAAAAATATCATATCCTCCAAATTCGGGACTACAAAGATAAAGGAGGGTGTCTGCCAGTCTGCCAAGCATATATTTGTACCCGATACTTTTTAACTTTTTATAAATATGCGCTTCATTTCTGCAATACAACCGCATGATCTCAACACTGAATTGTCCATTTTTGATCAAGAGCTGCTTAAAACTTTCATTGTCCAGAAGACAAATCTTAGATCTCGTGAGTGATACTGCTGAATAATTGTAATTCTTGGTTCCGCATAAGGATGAAAAACCTACAAATTCTGTATCTTTTACGATGCGCAGATTGATGGTTTTTTCATTTACTGTTTCAAGATATGTTTTGACCAGCCCTTCTGCAACATACATTACATAATTAGCAAAAGCACCCTGCTTGCAAATGGTCTCTCCTTTTTGAAATACAATTTGTTCCTTATGCTGACTAATAAAGTCAAGCTCCTCAGGAATAAGGATGTTAAAACACGTGGATTGCTGTTGGCAATTCCTGCATCTTTTCACTAACAAATTATTCGGAGCTGCCATTATAATGATATTTTATTGTGATTAGTATCACATTAAACATGTTCAGCTATTTTGATAAGCTAGATCAACTCCAACAATAAGATATCTCATACAAATATACTTATTTTCAATCACAATATTGCGTATAATTCATATACAATCAATACTAACATTAAAAACATGAAAAGGTATTGTATAGGATTATTCGTAATAGTGTTTATAGCTGTAACTGCAGTTCCTGCTTTTTATTTCTATGCCACTAATAATTTAGCTCAAACAGATATTTTTACGAGACCAGGATGGTTATACGGACTGGCTTTAGCTACAGCAATCATCTCAGCTTATATTTGTGAAGTAAGAACCATCCACCACAAGAAAAAAATATAGCAGATCGCAATATGGCCGTCATTTAATAGAAGTTTGAGCTTTGATTTCCGATAATACAGATATCGGGTTATACCGATATTTCAATAACCATCAAAAGGATTCATTTCAAACTCGAGCCAAACTATCTAATTCTATAACCAGGCAGACTATTCATTTCAATCGCCCACCAATCTAAAACCTTTCTGAAAGAATAACGTATAACAAACCGACGGTCGGTTTGTAATTTCTTCAAGAATTTAAGATATGGCAAAAAAGGGAACAGCACTTAAGAACAAAATTATTGAAACTGCTCATTTATTTTTCTCCGAAAAAGGATATGACAAGACTTCTGTTAACGATATTATCAACAAGCTGGGTATATCCAAGGGTGCCTTTTATCATTATTTTAATTCGAAAGATGAAGTGCTTGATGCTATCATCCTGAGCTATGCAGCAGAAGCGGTAGATATGATGTATGATATCGTTTATGATCCTAAACTAAACGGCCTGGAAAAATATATAAAGATGTTCAAAGAAGCACAAGCCAGAAGAGAAAAGAATGCAGAGCGGTTTTCTTTTTTAATCCAGCTGTTTCTAAAAGAGGATAACCTGCTCTTCCGGCATCGGTATACTGAAAAAATTCTTGAAATAACAAAACCACCATTTATTTTAATACTTCAGCAAGGCGTTAAAGAAGGGCTTTTTGTAATTAATCATCCTGAAGAGACTGCGGAGCTGATCATAAGACTTGGCAATATCTATCGTATAAAAATTGCCATATTAACTTTAACATTAAAAAACAATCCAAATAATATGCTGAGGATTCAGGGCATCAATGAATTCATGCAAGATACTGTGGAAAGGTTACTTGGCCTGGATTCCGGTACGCTGGATATTATGTCTCATGGTTTTCAAAGTGGCATTAAATAACAAACTCAAAATAAAATATTATGAAGACCATCAATACAACAACAAGTCAGAGGTTCTCAAAAACAACGAAAATATACTTTTTCAGGGCCTTTTTGTCTGTATCGATCGGATGTTTGCTTTTCTTCCTGGGTGCTGGCACATGGGATATATTTCGTGGCTGGATTTATTTCATCCTGGCTGCTATAGTTGTTTTTATTTCAAATGTTATCGTAGCGATAAATAATCCCGGGCTTCTTGATCAGCGTTCCAGACTTCAAAAAGGGACCAAGGGATGGGATAAATTATGGCTATTCTCCTTTATGCTGATATTTGTATATGGTATGCCATTTATTGCAGGATATGATATAGGAAGACTGGAAAACCAGATCGGAGGCGTATCAATGTATATTGGCCTTTTTTCTTTTCTGATCTCGGCTTTTATTGCAGGTTGGGCCATGTCGGTGAACAGATTTTTCGAAGCGTCTGTAAGGATCCAGAAAGACCGGGGGCACCATGTCATATCCGATGGACCATACCGTTTTGTCCGTCATCCCGGGTACGCTGGCTTGATCTTCTGGGCAATCGGATTTCCCCTTGCAGTCGGTTCCAGATTGGCGTTGTATATAGGCCTGGCTATGCTTTTTTCCCTGGCCTTAAGAACTTTTCTGGAAGACAGGCTCTTACACCGGGAACTGGAAGGATACCCTGAGTATGCCGCTAAGGTAAAGTACCGTTTAATCCCTTATATCTGGTAAAATGATACCCCGGGTCAGGTAGAAATTATTATAGTTACACAATAGACGTGCAGAAATAATCACCCTGGTTAATATAATATTAAACCTAAGATTGTATTTTGTCCACATCCGGCTTCTGAATCAATCAGATCTTTTAAAGATGGATCACCTCGTCATACGCTGCTGCTGTGGCTTCCATTACCGCTTCCGACATCGTTGGATGTGGATGAACGGTCTTTAATATCTCATGCCCGGTGGTTTCAAGCTTTCTGGCAGCAACCACTTCGGCGATCATTTCTGTTACATTGGCACCTATCATATGGGCTCCCAGCCATTCACCGTATTTAGCATCATAGATCACCTTCACGAAACCGTCCTTTGCGCCTGCCGCAGTAGCTTTACCTGATGCTGTAAAAGGGAATTTACCTACTTTAACTTCATATCCTGCTTCCTTAGCAGCTTTTTCAGTATAACCGACAGAGGCTATCTCAGGAGAGCAATAAGTACAGGCAGGAATGTTATTATAATTCAATGGTTCCGGGTTCTCCCCAGCTATTTTCTCCACGCAAATAATACCTTCGGCCGAAGCCACATGGGCCAGGGCCGGTCCATTGACAATATCCCCGATAGCATATATTCCGGGAATGTTGGTCTGATAATAATC
>CBDUCT010000201.1:0-6962 GCA_965365715.1 uncultured Cyclobacteriaceae bacterium
GAAGCGATCTTCCTCAATATCCTTCTCATGATCTTTCCTGACCTTGTTTTAGGCAGGCCGGGCACAATCTGTACCTTATCGGGTTTTGCAATGGGCCCTATGATCTGATTGACCGTAATTTTTATCTCATTGGTCAGGTTTGCTACAGTTCTGTCCGTCATATCAGCAATCACAAAAGCAAATATGCCCTGACCTTTTATATCATGAGGATATCCTACGACTGCTGATTCAACAACCCTTGGGTGCTCGTTTATCGCATTTTCAACCTCGTCCGTACCCATCCGGAGTCCGGATACATTGATCACATCATCAACTCTCCCCAATATTCTGTAATACCCATCTTCATCTCTTTTTACACCATCACCCGTAAAGTACAGATCAGGGAACTGTGAAAAATAAGTGTCATACATTCTTTTATGATCACCATAAGTAGTCCTGAACATACCCGGCCAGGGATATTTCATGCATAAATTTCCCTCAACGCTATTGCCTTTAAGTTCATTACATTCATTATCAACAATAATGGGTTGTATTCCGGGAAGCGGCATGGTTGCATAAGAAGGTTTTGTTGGCGTAATACTTGCGATGGGTGAGATTAAAATCCCTCCGGTTTCAGTTTGCCACCAGGTATCCACAATAGGGCACTTGTTTTTCCCTACATGGTCATGGTACCAGTGCCAGGCTTCTTCATTAATCGGTTCACCCACAGTTCCTAATACTTTCAATGATCTAAGATCGAAGGGGAGTAGGGGATCCTGGCCAAATGCTTCTAATGCTCTGATGGCGGTTGGAGCAGTATAGAACTGATTCACCTTGTATTTATCGATCACCTCCCAGAAACGACCTGCATGTGGATAGGTCGGAATACCCTCAAACATAACCGTAGTAGCACCTGCGAGCAAAGGTCCGTAGACAATATAGGAATGACCTGTTACCCAGCCAATGTCAGCTGAACACCAGTAAATGTCTCCTTTGTTATATTGAAAAACATTTATAAATGAAAAATGGGCATATACCATATAACCTCCGATGGTATGAACGATACCCTTTGGTTTCCCTGTAGAGCCGGAAGTATACAGTATATACAGCATATCTTCAGAATCCATTTCTTCAGCTTCTATTTCCGTGGGTTTTCCTTTAATCGCATCATGCCACCACAGGTCCCGGTCTTTGACCATGTTAACATCCTGCCCCGTTCTCTGGTAAACGACAACCTTTTCAACGCTGACGCATTGTTTCAAGGCCTCATCAACAACGTCCTTAACACCAATTTTCTTGGCGCCCCTGAAATTTCCATCAGATGTTAAGACAACTTTTGCACTACAGTCATTGATCCTGTCGGCCAGGGCTTGGGAAGAAAATCCTGCAAATACAACCGAATGAACAGCTCCTATTCTGGCGCATGCCATCATTGCCACAGCTGCCTCAGGAACCATTGGCATATAAATGATCACCCGGTCTCCTTTGCCTACCCCCAGATCTTTCAGTACATGGGAAAACTGGCAGACCATATGATATAATTCTCGATATGATATATATCTTGATGGCTCTTCAGGTTCATTGGGTTCCCAGATAATAGCCGTCCTGTCACCTGCCGTAAAGAGGTACCTGTCGAGCATATTCTCAGTAATATTCAATTTTCCGTCGAGGAACCACTTAATACTGGGTTCCTTAAAGTTCCATTCAACGGTTTTGTTCCATCTTTTTTTCCAGTGGAAGGTCTCTGCTATTCTATCCCAGAATGTTTCCGGTTCTATAACACTTTTCTGATATTCATGGAAATAGCCACTTAAAGTTTGAATTTTGACGCTCATTTTATTATACCTTTTACTTTATTGAAGGAAATTTTTAGACTAAAGATCAACCTTTGATTTTAAAATAAATAGAAATAAAATACAATAGAACCGACAAGATTAAAATTTTTTAGATGAATCGCAAAAATTGTTTTAAAGAAGCCGGGAATGAATGAGCAATTTCAGGCAGGGGAATTATTTTTAGTCTAAGGATGTATTTCACTGATTTAGAGGTGATTTACACGATTATATGTTGAGTTTATAGATTACAGCTGAAAATTCGTGAATTGTAGAGTGATGTTTTATAAACAGGAAAAAAAGTTTTTAGGTGCCTATGTGGGAAATATTCTAGTCTTTCTAATTAAATCATTAGATTAAGCAGTGACGGAATGACTAAATTATAATTTATTTAATTTTTAAATCAGTCCCCGGAGTCATTTATGGCTTGAGGCTATGAACTTTAAGTATAAGATAACGGCAGACGACTATTCAATTAGCAAGCAAATTAATAAGTCTCATACTTTGATTTTTCGCGGTATTAGAAGGTTGTATATTTAATTGCGAATATTAGGGGACCAGCAGTATAAATGCAATCAGCATGGCAGAAAAGCCTAATGTCCCCAAAACCAGCTTAATACTTCCCTCGATTCTCCTCTTTGCGACCAGTAAGTTTATTATGGTATTCATTGTAATAAAAATTCTTTTCTTAACCCCACATCTAATTTCGTGCCAAAATGATAACCCCTTGAATGAAAAAATGTTAAATCCCGGATAATTATATATTTGGATGGCAAAGATAATCTCATTTCCTGAAAAAATGGTCGTATAGAAAAAATAAATCCCGCCAGGTAAATGATAACCTGAACGGGATTCAATTTATTATTTGAAACCTTATATAGTGGGTGTATCCAATTCTGATAAAGAAGTATGAATTTCCTCCTCTGTTAATTCATGTTCCGTCAATTTTCCGGAGAAATAGGATTCGTAGGAAGACATATCGAAGTGGCCATGACCACAGAGATTAAATAAGATAGTACGGCTCACACCTTCTTCCTTACATTTTTCAGCTTCCTGGATTGCGGTGGCAATACCATGATTAGCTTCTGGTGCCGGGATAATAGCCTCAGCCTTTGCAAATTTTATTCCAGCTTCAAAACATTCAAGTTGATTATGTGATCTGGCCTCGATCAACTTATCTTTCAGTAGTTGACTAACGATCACACCAGCACCATGATATCTCAAACCACCTGCATGTATAGGTGCCGGGATAAAGTTATGTCCCAGTGTATACATGGGCAGAAGAGGAGTCATGCCAACAGTATCTCCAAAATCATATCTGAATTGTCCACGAGTAAGTTTTGGACATGAAGCAGGTTCACTGGCAATCGCCCTTATCTTCTTGCCTTCATCAAAGTTCAACCTGAGGAAAGGGAAAGATAAACCAGCGAAATTTGATCCACCTCCAAAGGGAGCAATAATAATATCAGGAAGGTCCCCGGCGATCTCAAATTGCTTTAATGCCTCCTGCCCAACAATCGTTTGGTGCAGTAAAACGTGGTTTAAAACGCTTCCAAGGGCATATTTTGTGGTTTCATCCTGAACAGCCATCTCAATCGCTTCTGAGATTGCGATGCCAAGGCTACCCGGAGAATTTGGATCTTTCGCAAGAATTTGTCGACCTGCAGCCGTTCGATCCGAGGGAGAGGGTAGTACATCAGCACCCCAGGCATTCATCATCATTTTACGGTAAGGTTTCTGGTCGTAACTGATACGTACCATGTATACTTCACACGCAATGTCAAAATAGTTACAGGCAAGTGCAAGTGCGCTGCCCCACTGACCGGCTCCTGTTTCAGTGGTTATTTTCTTAATGCCTTCCTGTTTGTTATAATAGGCTTGTGGGATGGCAGTATTCGGCTTATGTGAACCAGCAGGGCTGACACCTTCATACTTATAATATATCTTAGCGGGGGTATCGAGTGCTTTTTCAAGATTATATGCCCGGTATAAAGGTGTGGGTCGATATACAGTGTAAATATCCCTGACAGCATCCGGTATCTGTATCCATTTCTCAGCACTTACTTCCTGCTGTATTAGTCCCATCGGAAAAATTGGCGCCAGTGCATCCGGTCCTATTGGTTCCTTGGTTGCAGGATTAAGAGGAGGCAGTGGTTTGTTTGGCATGTCTGCCATTATATTATACCATTTTTCAGGTATGTCCTTTTCTGAAAGGAGTATTTTTCGTTCTTTCATTATTTATAATATTTAGTTTTAAAAATATTTTGCAAAAGATAATTTGATTGAAGGGGCTGAATATATAAAATTATATAAATTCAAGCAAGGGAGCTTTGATATCTGGCAGAATAATTCCACATCCTGTACAAAAATTCCCAATTTGGGAGAGTAGATGGTCCTGCAACAAAATTTTTCAGACTTCGTTTGTTAACAAGTAGTAAAGGTAAAATTTGTTTTAATCAAGATAAATTTGTATTTTATTGCTAAATGCGTAATTTTATTGTGTGATTGAAATAAAAAGTATTACTATATTTAGGTAATTCTTCGTTTTTTTTTAGAGTTACTGAGTATAAAACAGAGGTTATTAATAGCAGGTTTATTTATATGCGGTTGTATAAAGCTCGATTCACAACAAAATTTGGCTTGCCAATATTCAGTGCAGTTTCTGAAATATTGACCGAATCCAGTATTGTTGGTGTTTCTGTGGAATTTAATGGGGGAGGATGGGATGGCAAGGATCTTGCTATTTGCTATCACGAATGGTTATCAAATGATGATATAGACCTGATTAAGAATTTTTTAGAGTCACAATACAAGGAATCTTTTATCGACCTGGATATCAAGGAAATAAAGGAAGAAGAAAATCACAACATAGTCTAGTTTATTTACCAAGTCCTCGTGTTCTGTTCAAAATTTTCTATTTGGTAATAATTCTACTAATGATCTTCTAATCATAGTTTCTTCAAATTAATTTCAGCATCCGGAATTCTCTTTTTCCTTGAACTAAACTTTGAACAATTCATCAATCATGTATCGTTAAGGGTTTTCATTCCTATCCTGAATTAGGAACGGAATTCTTTTTTGAGAAAATTTGAATTGAATATTTTTCATTTCAACTTAGCCGATCTGTGCTAAATTTCCTTTGTATTTTTTGATTCAAATGTTTGAATTCTTTACCACATAAAAGCACTTGAAAGAAAAGATTTTTATATTTATAGTTTATTGTCTTTAATTATTCATAAAGATCTACCATCATTTATCATGAAAATAATCATCTCTATCATTATCCTGAGTCTGGTTTCAATTGTAGAGTTGTATGGTCAGAGGGAGTTAATTGACAAGAAATTACAGGAGTATGGCATTCCAGGGGATTACATTGTAAATGCCTTGAGAGAGGGTGGGGCTGAGTATTATTTCAGATTTAAATCGGTTACCTGGTTACCCACTGGATTAGGAATGGAAGAGATCGTTGAAGAAGGTGAATTTAATCCTGAACTTCCGATGGGGGAGAAGTGGAAATTGTTAAAGCTTAATGGAACCGTTCCGGATGCTAAAACCATCAAGAAATTCAACAAATTACAGAATACCATAAAAAATAATGTAAATGCCGAGATAGATGATGATTCATACAGCATTGTTGAGGACAATGATAATGAATTGATCATAAGTTTAAAATTTAAAAAGAAGACCTTACCTGAACGGTATAAATTTCTCGGTAAATGTACCGGGCTGGCACATATTGACAAAAACCTGAAGAGATTGGTCAAAATCGAATACAAGAATGATTATCCAGTGAAAGTGTGGAATTATAAAGCAACCGGGTTGGCTCTTGTACAACAATATATTCATGATGAAGAAGAAAACAAATACTTCATTGCCCATGAAGAAATGGATATTACTTCAAATTACATGGGTAAAGGCATTACCATTCTGTTTGATATAGATTATTCCGATTACAAGAAGGTCAAATAAGGGCGTGCAATTATAAATTGAAAGTATATTTTTTTGGGAAATTGGTAATGCACAAGATGTTGAAGAACGAATTGTTTAGCGATTATTTTAAGCTCCCTCAATATAGAAATTTATACCCGCATATAATATGTATTACCCACTAATTCACCTGATAAACCTGGTCTATCTAACACTTGTTTTACATCAAAAAAATCATTGATCATATCAGAACCTCAGATTCCTTTGCTTTTCGTTCACCCACAAAATACATTTTTAATTTCCCCCGGTGTTTCGCTTCAATTTGACCTCTGTAATCACAATGGTATTCGTCCTTTATCATCTGGTACGTTGTTTCGGAGATATTGATTTTGCCGGGTTCGGATGCCGCTTCAAGTCGTGCTGCACAATTCACAACATCTCCCCATATATCATAGGCAAATTTTTTCGTTCCAACAATCCCTGCTACTACCGGGCCTGAGTGAATCCCAATTCTGATTTCAAAGAAAAGTTTGTTTTCCTTTTCTCTTTCTGTTTTCAACTGAAGCATATAATCCCTGATCTCGATAGCAGCATTCAATACATCGAAAGGATGCGTATTGTTTCTTATTGGCAAGCCTCCTGCAGCCATATAAGCATCCCCAATGGTCTTGATCTTTTCAACACCGTGCTTTGTAACGATCTCATCAAATTTGACATAGCACTGGTTGATCTCATTAACCAGAAATTCCGGTTCCAGGTCAGCAGCAATCCGTGTAAATTCCTTAAAATCGGTAAAGAGAATAGTCACATTATCATATCTCTGGGCCTTTGCTTTTCCGGTTTCTTTTAGTTCCTCTGCAGTTTTGGAAGGTAATATATTCAATAATAGATTATCAGATCGATCTTTTTCCTTTTGGATTACCTTTCGTGCTCTTTGAGCAAATTGAAAGCGGTTATACAGCAAAATGGCCATTAGAAGAAGCAATATACCTACAGATCCTGTGGCTGCGATAATGATCTTCTGCCTTTTGTTGATCAATTGTTCAATCTCTGTCTGCTGCTCAAGTATTTCAATTTCATCCTGTTTTTTATCAAGCTGATGGGTAAATACAAGATTTTTTATCTTGTCATCTGTCTCAACACTATATATTTTTTTATCCAACTCATTTATTTGTGTTTGAAATCTATAGGCATTTCTATAGTCAAATTGTTCAGAATAAATGC
>CBDUCT010000202.1:0-6931 GCA_965365715.1 uncultured Cyclobacteriaceae bacterium
CCATCCTTCCAGTCTGGCTTCCCAGACTACTTTTCCGTTCTCAGGATTCATTGCATGCACCTTCCGATAATCAGAACTTCCAATATAGATCATCCCATCGTAATACACGGGTGAAGATTCAACCCATGATGACCAATACAATGTCCTCCATACCTTTTCTCCGGTCTTTTTGTCAAGGGCAATAACTTGTGCTGATCGGCTCCCGAAAATAATCTTATCTTCAGCAATTACAGGAGATGACTGAATTTTCCAGAAGGAATTGTATTTCCAGTTCAGAGATCCATCCTTTTTACTTATTGCATACATATAATTGTCCCAGCTTCCAAAATATACATTTTCTAAATCAGTCGCAGGAGTTGAGCGGATCATATCACCAGATTTATATTTCCATTTTATTTCGCCTGTTATATCATCAATGGCATAAAGACATGAATCTTTGCTTCCAATGTATATCACCCCATTATCTACAACTGGTGATGAACATAGAAAGTCATAGGTGCTGCCTTCCTTGGCAGGAACCGATCGGGGACTGGCATTATTCCCGATTAGGGTTTTCCAGTTCATTTCTCCATTTTCAAAATCAATAGAATAAAGGAATCCATCATCACTGGAGAAATAGACCTTATTGTCCTGTACCAACGCTTTTGACCTGATTCTTGAATCAGCTTTAAAAATCCAGGAGGTTAAGTTTTCTTCAATATCTATTGAATAAAGACTCCCCCCATCATTTCCAACGATCAATTGCCCTTCAAAAACGGCTAATGAAGACCAGATAGGTGCATCCGTCTGAAAAGTCCAGTCAATTTCTTTCTCCGGATAATCGAAGGTATACTTTGGCCATGATTTGAACCGTTCGAATTCTATTTCTTCAGAACCAAGGGCTGTAAAAATACCTGATATAAGCTGGTTGTCTGCATCATATGATGCCTTGAACCCGGGAAGTGCAAAATTACCATCTTCTATAATAAATTTCCCGAAAGCGAGGTTTTTCAATCCACATTCGGGAAAATTAATCAGACATTCCAGGCTGTCGGTATTTGTCGATTTAATTTCCAATACTAAGATCATTTTGGCACCCTTGTCATTCAAAGTAGTTTGCCATAAACCGATTATGGGACTTTCAGGATTTTCAAATTCATTACCAGTAGTTTGTCCGGGAAGAAGGAAATATGAAAAATATACAAAAACGAATAGTCCAGCTCTTCTTAAAAATGTTGTCATGTCTTAATTGGTTAAAAAATTATTTGTGTTTTGCATCATAAGACAATTAATGTGCCAATAGAAAATATGGCCTTGAGCTTAGCAAATAAATAGTTTATGGTTGATTAATTAGAATTTATTATTCGGTATTGATCATTAAATGACCGGAAACGGACAATCAGAGTTTTGTCAGGATAATGGATTTGATAAATTTTACCCAAAGTGATAACTAGAAATCCGTGGATAGATCTTCTATGCCTTCTTCCTTTTTATCTTTAATATACTGGTTTAATTTGCGGGATGCGTATTTGATCTCAAGCTTTTTCTTGCCTACTGAAGTAAGCGACAGGAGGACACCTTCTGTTTGCCATTCCCATGCATTTGACCTGACGGAGAAAGTTGGTTCCCCATATAGTTTTTTTAGCGCCTTCATTATATCAGTATCTTTGGTTGTAATTATCCTGATTTCAATTATCTTTCGGAGATACACTTTAACTTCCATGTCCTTGATCGGAACTTCACCAATATTCGTGTAAGAGCCTTTACTTCTTACATATACATCAATTGGGTATTCTGATTTTTTAAGATCAATCTGTTTCTTATAAACCAGTTGTGGATTTTCTGATATATCAGTATCCAGTATGATATCCTGAAAACCATGCTTTTTCTCGAGTTCATCAAGACTCTGGGCATTTATTACATAGCATGGACCTATAAGCCATATGATCAAAATAAAAAATCTACTAAATGTATATTTTAATGCCATATCTATATCATTAAAAACTTCTGGTTGCACCTACGCGTCTACTGTCGCCTGCGGCTTCAATATGTCCGTTCTTATCTTTAAATACTGCATGAACACCTCCAAAATACATATTCTGGGCGGACCAGTAGATCTTTTCAGCATTTCCGGGCAGTACAAGACGGTCGATAATGTTAAGATCATAACCAGGTTCCACATCGAGGTGATTATTCTCCCAATGTATACGGGGTGCATTAACACTTTCGTCTGCTGACATGCCAAAATCAATATAATTTGAAATAGCCTGGACAATGGCTGACCTGATCCTGTTTGAACCGCCTGATCCAAGTGCAGCGATGGGTTTATTTTTTTTAAGAAAGAGGGTTGGTGACATCATCGAACTAATTCTCCTGTTTTCAGGCCAGTTGAAGAAACCTTCTGGGCAAAGATCTTCTTCTCCCAGCATATTATTCAGCATAATATCCGTATTAGGAATATAATATCCACAGCCTTCCCCGTGAGAAGTGGTTATGGAGACGAAATTATCATATTCATCAACTACACTAACATGGGTTGTATTCCCCGATTTATATATGCCTTTTTGAATTTCAGAATTTATACTATTTAAATATTCTTTATCCAGTAACATTTCCATTACCTGAGGATGGTACCGGTTTTGAACAAAAATATCTTTCCTTGCAAAGGTTGTAAATTCGATCGCCTCGGCAAGTAAATTCAAATGATACCCAGAACCCCACTGGTCTTTCTTTAAGGGATATTGGTTTAATAAAGAAAACGTGAAAGCAATTAACGGCCCGCCGGCATTGGGTGGTGCATTGGTTGCTATGGAATAGTCTCTGTACGGAAAGATCAGAGGTTTTCGTTCGATTACAAGGTATTCCATAAAATCCTCATAGGTCAAATTTCCCCCTCTTTCACGACTGTCTGAGACTATTTTCCGGGCTATTTCTCCTTTATAGAATTCATCGGGGCCAGTTTTGGACACATATTCAAGGAAATCGGCAAATTGCGGTAGGATGTATGAATCACCTAATTGCCTGATCTTGCCGTTGTTTGGAGAAATTTTTGTTTCAGGGTCCGAAAGGGAAAGGATTGGTTTTAATATATCAGCCTGGTACTTGGTTTGCTTATGGAGTCGAACTCCATTTTTTGCAGCCTCGCATGCTGGCTGTACAAGTTCTGAAAACGGGATCGATCCAAATCTTTTGTGTATCTCAAATAAACCGGCAAGGTTTCCGGGAGTAGCAGCCGTGGCCATACCCACATGAAATTCCTGTGTTTTATCACCAAAATCTACAATGACCGGATAAAATTCGGATTCATCTTTTGGTATTTTATAGAAAGGGGTATGCGTGAAAAAGTCCAGTAATACTGGTTTTCCCCCATTATGACTCGCCATCATAAATCCTCCTCCGCCCATGGAGGTGATCGTTGAACTGGCTACAAAGGTCATCAAGGTTGCACTGATGGCTGCGTCAAAGGCGTTGCCTCCGGACATAAGAATTTCATGACCAGCCTCAACTGTTAATTCATCTCCGCCTGAAATGGCTCCCTTTGTTGCACGAAACATGTCGTAAAAGTAATAGCTATAGATTAAATATAATTATAAGAACTTATGCAATTGCTTTAAAATCCTAAAAAAAAGTTGAAATGCGTAATTTGTTTGTTAATTTTCCCGCCTAATTGAATTACGATGAGAAGGGGATTTTATTTATGGATCAGTCTTATAATCTGTCTAATTTTAGCAAGTGTTGCTACAGGATTTCAGAAAAAAAGTAAAGCCAGGCTCCCCAATATTTTACTGGCCATCAGTGATGATCAATCATACCCTCACGCTTCTGCGTATGGTTCCGGCGTCGTCCATACACCAGGCTTTGACCGGATTGCCAGCGAGGGAATACTTTTTAACAATGCTTTTTCCGCTGCCCCCGGATGCAGCCCGTCGAGAGCCTCATTACTCACGGGCCGGCACATCTGGGAACTGGAGGATGCCGGATCACATGCCAGTTATTTCCCCTCCAAGTTCATGGCTTATACCTCAATTATGGATATCAAAGGTTATATGGTCGGATATACCGGAAAAGGATGGGGGCCGGGAAACTGGCAGGATTCCGGTTGGGAAACCAATCCTGCAGGAACAGCTTATAATGATATCATAGATCCGAATGTGCCTGAATATATCCGAAATACAGATTATTTTGAAAATTTCAAATCATTTCTCAAGGACAAGAAAAGAAACCAACCATTCTGTTTCTGGTATGGCGCTTCAGAACCACATCGAAGATATAAAAAGGGAATTGGAGAAGACAGTGGGATGAATATAGACCAGGTGAATGTACCCGGATTTTTGCCTGATGAGGAATCTGTTCGTGAAGACATCCTGGATTACATGTTTGAAATTCAACATTTTGATACGCATCTCAATAAAATGATCGAATATCTTGAGGATATTGGTGAATTGGATAATACCCTGATCATCGTTACTTCAGATAATGGCATGCCATTTCCCAGGGCGAAAGCGAATTTATATGAATATGGTTTTCATATGCCTTTGGCTATCCGTTGGGGAGATGTTATAAGCCCTGGTCGTGAAGTTGATGACCTGATCAGTCTGACGGATATAGCTCCGACCCTGATTGAGGTATTGGAAACGAGAGGGAATATGGAAATTAACATTCCTGATAAGATGACCGGCAGGAGTTTTCTGGATATACTCCTTAGTGACCAATCCGGATTACTTGAACCTGATCGAAATGAAATTTACAGCGGCAGGGAGAGACATTCCTGTTCCAGGTGGCAAAATTTATCGTACCCAATCAGGGCCCTGAGAACTCATGATTATCTGTATATCAAGAATTTTAAGCCGGAAAGATGGCCTGCAGGAGCACCTGTTAAATACGATGATCAAAAGAATTTGGTGCCGGGTTTTCATGATATAGATGATTTTCAGGAAAGTTATATTTATCAAAACCGGAATGTGGATTCTATAAAATATTATTTCGATCTTGCCGTGGCTAAACGGCCATTGGAAGAATTGTTTGATATTCAAAAGGATCCATATTGTCTGAATAACCTGTCAGATTTACCCGAATTTCAGCCCATATTAACTGAATTGAGGGAAAGCCTAACAACAAGGTTAAAAGAAACAAAAGACCCCAGAGTGACAGGAAACGGAGATGTCTGGGAAACCTATAAGAGATTTAATATAATGAGAACCTTTCCTGTTCCGGATTGGAGTTCCGGGAATCAGTTCACAGGAAATTAACATATCATCAAATGCTAGCGAAAATAATTTCAACAAAATTAAGTTTAAAAGAGGATTTTAAGTATCCATTGTTCCTCACAGCATTGGCTGCCTTTTTATTTCTGCCATCATTAGTGGGTCAAACACACACAGATTTGTTTGCTGATTTTCTTTTTGTATTATTTATTTTCAGTAGCCTCTTCCTGATCAGTGTTGAATCGAAAATGGTTAGAGCTTTTACATTTGGTATTGGGATTCTGGGTATTATAGCAGAAATCGTGCATAACCTGATCAGGCCACTCAGCGAGAACTTCCAGATAATATTTATGCTGATCCTCTTCTTTTATTTTATTGCTTTATTTGCTGAACTGGTAGGTCAGATATTTAAATCGGAGTTGATAACGCTGAATGTTGTTCTGGGTGCTTTTACCGGATACATCATGATTGGTATTATCGGTTATTTTGTGTTTCGCATAGTTTTCCTTCTTGATCCTGCTTCATTTGCCATTCCTGATAACTCAAGCAGGGATCTGTTCTATTTTAGTTTTATTACTTTAACTACCATAGGTTATGGTGATATTTCACCCTTAACAGAGGCAGCCAGAAATTTCGCTATCATCTTTGGTCTAGTCGGACAATTCTATAACACAGTTATTATTGCCATCATCATCGGGAAGTTTCTGCAAAGGGAATAGTTGGTACTAGATCGGAAAATCTCATTGATAGCTTTTCTCTCATAAAAATTGTAAATTAGGAAAAGGGCAAACTCAATTCCGATTATGTCAGAGGCTAAATTCTATCAGAAATTATCCAAAGGATCCATGAGGTGTAATCTATGCCCGCATTACTGTCATTTATCGGAGGGCCAGAGGGGAAAGTGTGGTGTACGTAAGAATATAAATGGAAGACTCATCGCCGAAAACTATGGGCTGATTTCCTCGGTCCACCTGGACCCAATAGAAAAAAAACCGCTCTATCATTTCTATCCATCCGGCTCAATTTTATCTGTGGGTAGTGTGGGCTGTAACTTAAGTTGCAGTTTTTGTCAGAACTGTGATATTTCTCAAACCACTGTTGATGATTACCCATGGCTAAGGCAACATACCGTGGAACAGGTATTGGCGTATAACGATCAGTATTCCGACAACATCGGGATAGCTTATACCTATAATGAACCTACCGTATACTTTGAATTTATGATAGATCTTGCCAGGGAATCGAAAAAACAGGGATTGAAAAATGTGATGGTTTCAAATGGGTATATTGCTTCAGAACCCCTGAAAGAAGTCCTTGAGCTTATTGATGCCTTCAATATTGATCTAAAGGCTTTCAACAATGAGTTTTATAAGAAATTTGCCGATGCCAGGCTCAATCCTGTGAAAGACAACCTCAAAACAATCAGAAAGGCTGGCAAACATCTCGAAGTCACTAATCTTATCATACCAGGTCTAAATGACAATGAAAAGGAATTTGAAGAGATGATCAAATGGATCTATAATGAATTAGGTGAATATACGGTATTGCACCTTTCAAGATATTTTCCCGCTTATCGATTGCAATATCCCCCAACACCTACGGAAACCATTTCCAGATTATGTGAAAGCGCAAAAGCACATGTACCGTATACTTATACAGGAAACCTTAATTTTTCTCCTGGTCAACATACTTTATGTCATCATTGTGGCACCTTACTAATTGAAAGGAAAAACGGATATTTGACAAAA
>CBDUCT010000203.1:0-6928 GCA_965365715.1 uncultured Cyclobacteriaceae bacterium
T
Source organism: uncultured Cyclobacteriaceae bacterium (assembly GCA_965365715.1). Lineage (GTDB taxonomy): Bacteria > Bacteroidota > Bacteroidia > Cytophagales > Cyclobacteriaceae > JAGTVG01. The sequence goes on from CBDUCT010000203.1 coordinate 2, forward strand.
ATCAACAGCGTACAGGCAGGCCTTGAGCGTGCCCTGCACATGGATGCGATTTATGAAATGGTGGGAGAGCGTATTCGTAACCTTTTCGATGCACAGGTAGTCGCTATCGCCACTTTCGACCATGACGAGAAAACAGAGTCATTCAAATACATTATTGAAAAAGGCGAAAGATATTATCCGGATCCCAGGCCACTGGACAAATTGAGGGAACACCTGATTGAATCAAGAGAAAAAGTTGTCTTAAACGAAAATATTGAAAAGGCCTTTGAAAAATTCGGCATGAAAGTCGTCCCGGGAACTGATGATCCGAAATCAGCAGTATACGTACCGCTCACAATTGGCGACAAAATCAATAGTTATGTTTCACTTCAGAATGTAGACCGGGAACATGCTTTCAGTGAATCCGATATAACTTTGCTAGAGACCCTGGCTAATAGTATGAGTGTGGCACTGGAAAATGCCCGGCTCTTTGATGAGATCAACAGGCTCTTGAAAGAGACAGAGCAACGCAATGAGGAATTGGCTGTGATTAATAGTGTCCAACAGGGATTGGTGGCTGAGATGGATCTGAATGCCATATATGATCTTGTAGGTGAAAAGATACAGGACATATTCGATGCACAGATCGTTTCCATTGCAACTTTCAATTATTCTGACCACACGGAGGTCTTTCATTTCCTCTACGAAGATGGGGAAAAACATTACCCGGATCCTCGTCCTATAGATGTATTACGGAATCACCTGATCAAAACAAAAAAGGCTTTTGTTGCCCATGAACCGAATGATAAAGCCCTTACAGATCTTGGCATTATAAGCCCTAAACCTGTTCCTGGAACTAAAATGCCGTTATCTGTTGTATTTATGCCTATGATTGTCGGGGAAACGGTGAAGGGATATATCAGTCTACAGAATATCGACCGGACATATGCATTTTCAGAATCAGATGTGAGTTTGATAGCCACATTGACAAACAGTATGAGTGTTGCCCTTGAAAATGCCAGATTGTTCAATGAAATTCAACAGCGGGCAGCCGAAATGTCTACCGTAACGCAGGTCAGTAATGCACTGGCATCTCAACTCGATCTTGAAGCATTGATAGAGATGGTTGGTGATCTTATGAAAGATCTGTTCAAGGCGAACATAGTCTTTCTGGCTTTCCTCGATAAAGAAACCAATACTATTAATTTCCCATACCAGTATGGAGATGACATTGCTCCTATTCAATTAGGTGAAGGTCTAACATCCAGAATTATTCAAACCGGAGAATCTATCCTGATCAATCAGGATGTGAACGAAAAATATGATGAACTGGGTATCAAGAGAAAAGGAAAAGAGGCAGCTTCTTTCCTTGGTGTGCCCATTAGAACAGGAAAGGAAAATATCGGAATCATTAGTGTTCAGAGTACTGAACATGAAAACCGTTTCAACAATGACGACAAGCGCTTATTATCGACCATTGCTTCAAATGTTGGTGTTGCCATTCATAATGCCCGGCTTTTTGAAGATACCTTAAAAGCTCAGGCCGAAGCCGTAGATGCCCGAAAAACTGCAGAGGAAGCGAATGAGGCCAAAAGCGCCTTTTTATCAACGGTAAGTCATGAATTGAGAACACCACTAACCTCTGTTATAGGATTTGCGAAAATTATAAGAAAAAGGCTCAATGAGAAATTATTCCCGCTCATTTCATCAGATAATGCCAGAGTACAGAAGACCATGGACCAGGTTGCTCAAAATCTCGATGTAGTGGTATCCGAGGGTGAAAGGCTAACCACACTGATCAACGATGTCCTGGACCTCGCCAAAATAGAAGCAGGTAAAATGGAATGGCATTCAGAATCCGTACAAATGAATGATGTATTGGAACAGGCTATTGCAGCTACGAGTGCTGTATTTGAAACCAAAAGCCTGAAACTGAAGAAAACCATTGATAAAAACATTCCTGAAATCGAAGGAGATAAGGATAAACTGGTACAGGTACTGATTAATCTCTTATCTAATGCCGCAAAATTTACAGACAAAGGTTCTGTGAGCTGTGCTGCAAAGCATAAAGACAATGAGATCATTGTCAGTATAATTGATACCGGAATGGGAATTTCAATAGAAGACCAGGATAAGGTTTTTGATAAATTCAAGCAAGTGGGTGATACACTTACTGATAAACCTAAAGGCACCGGACTGGGTCTGCCGATCTGTAAAGAGATCATTGAACACCATGGAGGCAGGATATGGGTTGAAAGTGAGCTGGGTAAAGGCAGTACATTTGCGTTCAGTTTACCATTAAAAACCAAAGATAATGTTGTCCTGAACCTGGACGACATGGTTAAAGAACTTAAGAAACAGGTTTTCCATACAGCACCTAACTCCAAAGAGAAGAATCAAACCATCCTGGTTGTGGATGATGAAAAACATATCCGGGACCTATTAAAGCAGGAACTTTCTGAAAGCGGATATATAGTTAAAGAGGCAGAAGATGGAAAAAAAGCCCTTGAGATGATCAGGAAGGAGATCCCTGACCTGCTCATACTTGATGTTATGATGCCCGAAATGAATGGTTTCGATTTAGCTGCCATATTAAAAAATGATCCCTTAACCATGGATATACCAATCCTGATCCTGTCTATAGTCCAGGATAAGGAAAGAGGTATCCGTCTGGGAGTTGATCGGTACCTCACTAAACCTATCGACACCGATAGGTTATTCCAGGAAGTTGGCTCATTGCTTGAGCAGGGAAAATCAAGGAAAAAGGTAATGATTGTGGATGAAAACAGCTCGACTGTCAAAACCCTGGCAGAGGTGCTTCAAACCCGGGGATACCATGTCGTGGAATCTGATGGTGTGGAATTAATAAAAAAGGCCGTCGATTCAAAGCCGGATATCATCATCCTGAATTCTGTGCTTTCAAAAGATCAGGAATTGATTAAAACCTTACGATTTGAAAAAGGACTGGAGAACGTTTTGTTCATGTTATATCAATAAATAAAAATAGAAAATTAAAAGTATGAGTAATAAGATTTTAATTGTGGATGACGAAGATCATTTAAGAATGTTAATTGAACAGGCTCTCGAAGAACTGGAAGATGAAGGAGTTGATTTTTTTACGGCTGCAAATGGAGAAGAGGCGCTGGAATTAATCGTTAATGAAAAACCTGACCTGGTTTTCCTGGATGTTATGATGCCGAAAATGAACGGCCTGGAAGTATGCAGAAAGGTCAAACTCGAATTGCAACTCAATGATGTATCTATCATTATCTTAACAGCGAAAGGACAAGAACTCGACAAAAAGAAAGGAGAAGAAGTTGGCGCAGACCTGTATATGACCAAACCGTTCGATCCGGACAAGCTGCTGGACAAAGCCAGAGAGATCCTTGATTTATAAATTGCATAAATTACAAATGAATTAATGCCTGGTGTAAGCCTTAAAAGACTGATCAAAAAAGGAAAAGAAACCCATGAGATATTCATGGATCTACTGGATATATTTCCGGAAAGGATCGGTGTATTAGATGAATATGAAAATCTCCTGCTGGGAGTTAACATTGAAGATCCCGAGATCAAAATACCTGTAAAGACTGATGATGAAGTTTTAGGTTGGGTTCTGGGTGATAAACAATCCAAAGTATTTGCCCGGCTTTTACAGCAATATGTAACCAAGGAAAACGAACGTAAAACTTTAGGCCAGGAAGTACTTACCATGTACCGGGAAATTAATATCATTTATGATTTTTCGGAAAAACTTGCCCAAACAATAGATCCAGACAATATTGCCAAAATGGCTCTTGAGGAAGCCAACCATCTTATCAAGGCTACCGGTAGTGTGGTATTTCTTATAGACAAAAACGATCAGAAAAAACTGATTTCCGAATCTGGTCAAGGATATATGACAGAAGCGGATTTATCATATCCGGATTATTTTTTTGGCAATATTGAAAATATAGAAAGCGCTGAAATAATCAACGATACCAAATCAGACTCAAGACTTGGATCTCTTGATTCTAAAATAAACTCCCTTGTGTACGCACCACTCAAGGTAAAGCAAAGGATGTTGGGATTGATCATTTTATTTAATGAAGAAAAAACACTTTACCGTGCAGCTGATCTTAAATTGTTAACTACTATAGCTTTACAGGCAGCATCAGCGATTGAAAGCGCTTTATTATATAAGGAAATCATTGAAGAAGCAAAATCAAGAGAAGAAGCTTTGAGGCGTGTCGACAAACTTAAGGATGAGTTTTTAGCAAACACATCACATGAATTGAGAACACCCTTAAATGGAATCATAGGACTTTCTGAAAGCCTGTTCGATAATATCCAAAGCGAGGGCCTCAAGGAAGATCTTTCTATGATCATTTCCTCGGGTAAAAGGCTTGCCAGTCTGGTAAACGATATTCTGGATTTTTCAAAATTAAAGAATTTCGACATTGAACTACAGAAAAAAGCCCTTGACCTGCAATCTGTCGTAGAAATAGTGCTTCGAATTAATAAACCACTGATTTCGGGTAAGGATCTTCTTTTGAAAAACTCTGTTTCCAATGACCTGCCCGCTATTGAAGGAGATGAAAACAGATTGCAGCAAATATTTAATAACCTGATTGGGAATGCTGTAAAATTTACAGAATCAGGTTCTATAGAAATTTCTGCCATTAAAAAGGGAAAAGAGATTTCCATCAAGGTATCAGATACCGGAATAGGAATACCTGAGAACAAAAGAAAACTTATTTTTGAAGAGTTCCCGCAGGCCGATGGATCAATCTCAAGAGAATTTGCCGGAACTGGTCTGGGGCTTAGCATCAGCAAGCATCTAGTGGAATTGCATGGTGGAAGGATGTGGGTCGAATCAGAATTGAATAAGGGATCGGATTTCTTCTTCACCCTTCCGATCTCAAAAGAGAAGCCTGAAAATATAGATATTCCGAAAATTTCAAAACCCTATTCAAATCGGGTCTCAGCTGAACTCAATGATCCGGAAATAGATGAAACATCCAAAGAAAGCACAACAGTAGATAATTACTCGATACATTCCAATGGAGAATCTCTGAATATTTTGATCGTAGATGATGAACCCATAAACCACCAGGTATTAAAAAACCATCTTTCAGCAGAGAAATACCGTATCACACAAGCCATGAATGGTAAAGAAGCCTTAAAGGCTTTAGAAAATGGTCAAAAATATAATCTTGTTCTGTTGGATGTAATGATGCCTAAAATGACAGGATACGAGGTATGCCAGAGGATACGCGAGAAGTACATATCTTCTGAGTTACCAGTAATTATGGTTACTGCCAGGAACCAGGTTCAGGATCTTGTGCATGGCCTGAATATAGGTGCCAATGATTACCTGGCAAAACCATTCACAAAACAGGAATTTCTGGCCAGAATTAAAACCCAGCTCGATCTGAACAGGATATTTGAAGTGACCGGAAGATTTATACCCAACGAATTCATTAAATCACTGGGTAAGGACAGGATCACCGATGTAATATTAGGGGATCATGTCCATATTGATGTAACAGTAATGTTTACCGATATCCGTGATTACACGACCCTTTCGGAAAAAATGTCCCCCAAAGATAATTTTGAATTTATCAATGCCTATAATGGAAGGATCGGACCCATTGTTCAGGAAAACAATGGTTTTATAAATCAATTCCTGGGGGATGCAATTATGGCATTATTCCCAAAGGATGCTGAAGATGGTTTGTTAACGGCAATTAAAATACAGGAAAAACTCAGGCATTATAATGAATTGCGAGTTTCAAAAGGACGAATCCCCATAAGGACGGGTATGGGATTGCACACAGGCCCTTTAATTATGGGCATTACAGGAGATGATCGCAGAATGGATGCTGCCATAATATCTGATACTGTAAATACAGCTTCAAGAATTGAAAGCTTGTCCAAGCACTATTTTTCCAATATTCTTTTAAGTGAAGCCAGTATTAAAGGTTTGAAAAATCCTGAGAACTTCAATTTCAGGTTTTTGGGAAAAGTACAGGTGAAAGGAAAACACAATATACTGAAGATATTTGAATGCTTTGACGGGGATCATCCGGATCTGGCCGCTTTGAAGAAGGAAACTGTGAATACCTTTAATGAAGGTATGGAGCTATATTACAGAAAACAGTTTTCTAAATCCGTTGAAATCTTCAAGGATATATTATTTAAGAACCCGGAGGATGATATAGCCAAAATGTTTCTCCATAAAATTGAAAACCTTATCTCCATGAGTGTTCCTGATGATTGGGATGGAATTGAGGTGATGGTATCCAAGTGATAATGTATCTATTAATCTAACAATACACATTTGATGCCTTCCCTATCCATTTCAGCTACGCATTTATTACAATGATCGCAAGGTGAGGTATGATTCTCTTCCCTTACCTTCAGAATAAAATCGGGATTATGTATTAAGGCACGTCCAACAGCTATAAGATCAAAGCCACCTGACATTATTTTGCTAACTCCCTCAGTTGATGTTACACCTCCCAGGTATACTAAAGGAATTTTAACCTTTGCCCGAAGCTTTTTTGCTAAAGGCATAAAAAAGTTTTCACTAAATTCATATTTTTTAATCACAAACCTGCCAAATAACCTGAGTGCCCATTTCTGGATCTTATCCTTTTCAACCTCGATCATATCCTTAACCGGTATATCGCCTCTCATCAGGAAAAAGGGTGTTTTACTGGTAAAACCACCACTCAGCACCAGTGCATTTACCCTGGCTTCCTCCAGGTATTTCGCAACGGATATAGCTTCATCTATTTCCAATCCACCCTTAAATCCATCGCTGAGATTAATTTTGCATAAAATGGGAAAATCCGGCCCCACTGCCTTTCTCACCTTATCGACTACTTCAAGAGGAAAGCGCATTCTATTTTCCAGAATGCCTCCATAATTATCTTTTCGTTTATTTGTAGCATAACCTGGCGG
>CBDUCT010000204.1:0-6923 GCA_965365715.1 uncultured Cyclobacteriaceae bacterium
ATGGTTCCAGTCCTGGTTGGGCTTGTATTTTAAATCCCAGGCTTCCCAGGAAATAGTAGTACCCCCTCTGATCATATTGTACCAGCTGCGGTCATTTGTGGCAGTCATTAATTCCAGGGCATAATCATCGGTACCGGCCTTATACAGGCCTTCCATCAAAAACTGGGCACCATAAACGCTGCATCCCATTCCCCGGGTTTTTACATAATCGACCACTTTCTTCTTGTATGCATCCGGAACAATGCCAAAAGCCAGTGGTAACATGTTTGAATGAATAGCACCATGATCGGTCTCAATTCCGTCTTTGTAGTAGCCTTTTTCCTTATCGAACAATAATTCGTTTATTGATTTTTTTACACGTGCCGCCCGCATCTCAAAATCAAGTGCTTCAGCGGGTTTCCCCAGAATTCCGGCAAACTCAGCCATTATTTTCATATTCTGATAAAAAAAGCTGTTGATAACCGTACTAACGGGTGTAAACACAAAACCGTCGCGCTCGCCCTGTGGCCAGTCTTTGGGTAATTGCCAATCAGTATCTTGCTGGGCTGGGGGCCAATCCACAATATCCCGTACCCGCTGAGTTGTATCTGCAAAACCCAGTTTGGCCATGAATTCACCGTTCATTTTCGGAGATTTGGTACTGATCAATCCATCGCGATATTCCAGTTCCATTAAGGTTTTATGCTTCAATGGTTCATAATATTTTTCAATTAATTCAGTGTCCCCGGTATACATATAATCGGCATAAAATAATAAAGCCATGTGTAATTGCCACTCGGTGGGCCAGGTGGGTTTTACCATAAAATATTCTATGGTCTTACGGGCCATGGCATATTCATTATCCACTGAATAATGACTGAGCTGGTTGAGGTAAGCATCGGCCTCATAAGGGATCCTTTCGCGGTCGCCATCAATATAATAGCCTGTGAAAGACGTTGCCTTTTGGGAGTATTTGCACATCTCCCATACCTGGTTCAAGATATCATTAGAGCTAGAGAATGAACTGCTTTCATAATCGAAATAGTTAAAATAAGCCACCTGAGTCAGGTCATCAGCCTCGAGATTTTCTTTACATTCGATTTCCACATACCGGTAAGGCATGATCACCGGAAATGAATCCGGTAATGCTACTGCAATGGATTTTGTATTGCGTTTATCTGGGATAAGTTCAACTTGATACTCCTTTTTCCCAGGTTCTGCTTTTAGATGAACTTCCAGATACCGGATGTTCCCGCCGGGTTTGCGGTCAATTTTCCCATCCAGTAATTTTTCACCCAAACGAACGATTAATTTTTCTTTGTCATCGGATGAATAGTTGATGTTCAGTGTGGCAAAAGCAGCTTTCCCAAAATCGGCAAAATAACTGCCTTCCTCGTGTTGTTTGAATGAAACCGGTTTTATATTTTCAATTTGAAAACAGTTGTGGGAAGTGAGTTTATCGCCGAACTGACCTGTTGTAAACTGCTGGGCTTCCGAATACTCTGACAAACGGTTGTCTTTATCAAAAATACGTACCTTCCAAAAGTAAGTAGTATTTTCTTTCAGAGGAGTGCTACCCAATTCCACGTCAACCGACTGACTACTTCGTACATTTCCGCTGTCCCAGAGATCGCCAATGTTATTATCGATGTTTTGCTTTGAAGAAGCTACCAGAACCTGATAGCCTTTTTGCTCCACGGCTTCTTTTGGGACCATCCAGCTGAATTCTGGTTTGCTATCGATAATTTTTGTAAAACGTGGTTCGCGGATGTATTCAACGGTCAAACCTGAGGGGATCCCGGAATACGGGTCAGCGTAACCTTTTCCCAATTCATCATTTTTCTTTCGAAATTCGAGCAGGAGGTTATTATACTCCGTATTTCCTGCAATGTTATTTATCTCTTTCGGGTCGTCTTTTAAATTGTATAATTCCTCAGAAGATTTATCATTGATGTAACGCAGGTATTTCCATTCTTTTGTCCGAACACCTTCACTAGGTGGAATATGATCAAATTCCCAAAGATGTTCTATTAAAACGGTATCTCGCCCGAGTGAGTTTTCTTTTCCTGAAACAATTGGAGCAAGACTTTTCCCCTGGTAAGTTTCGGGAACCGGAATTCCGGCATATTCCAAAATTGTTGCCGGTACATCAATATTCAATGCCATATCCGAAATATCCCTGTGATCTCTCACCCTTGGATCATAGACAATGAGTGGAACACGAATTGAATTATCATACATCAGCCATTTTCCTGAGATCTGACGTTCGCCCAGGAAAAAACCATTATCACCCATCAAAATAATTATAGTGTTTTTATCCAACCCTTTTTCTTCCAGCTTCTTTCTGATTTTGGTGATCTCCAGGTCTATACCGTAGATCATTCGGTAGTAGCCTTTTGTACTGTGCTGGTACTTTTCGGGGGTATCGTTTTTCCAGAACCAGCGTACACGGTTAAATCCATCTTTTACCGGTTTTGGCAGAGCTTCAAAGTATTTATCATCAGATATTTCAGCTTTGGGCATTTCCATGTCCTGGTATAGTTTATCAGGTTCTTCCTGCCAGAAATACTGCCCGGGCGCACCATCGTGGGCATGGGGTGCACTAAAACTTAATGACAAAGAAAAAGGTTTATCAGAAGGAAGATTATCAATAAAATCAAGGGCTTTTTGACCGGTATAACGTGTTAAATGAACGGTGTCGCCATCAATCGTTTTATAGTAGTAACCACGATAATCTTTAAAACTATTGTTACGGTCATAAATTTCCACCTGGTCAAACATCTCCTCTCTGCCGGATGAGTTGACTCCAAACTTTCCAAAAAATCCATTATAATATCCTGCTTCCCTGAGTAATTTCGGATAGGCCACTTCCATGTATTCGCTCCGTATATTCCCGGTTTGGAAAGTGTATTTATGTGTACGTTCGTGCAAGCCTGTAAGGATACTCGCCCGGCTGGCAGAACAGATTGGCGTAGTTACTATTCCATTGCTGAAATAGGTCCCGGCCCGGGCCAGCTTATCCATTTCAGGTGTTGTTGCCAGGGGATTTCCGGCATAACCCAGAGCACTCCAGCGCTGATCGTCGGTCAGAATAAAAATAATGTTAGGCCGGTCATCCGTCCCTGGTCCTTTTTTTTTTGCGAAACCGTTTAAACTGACGATGACCAACAGAGCAAGAGCGATGAGTTCTTTTTGATTGATATGCATTTTAAATGCTTTTATTATACCTGATCTAAAATTAGTGAACTGTATTAAATATCAACAAAGTATCGTAGAAAAATATGATTATTCATCAAATCTGATGTTGTAAAACATAAACTAGAGAATCAAAATCAGGTTATGAAACCAAAGAACTGCAATAATTCATCCGGTGAAAACACCAGTTTCCATGCGGCTAAAAGGACCTTTGGATATGAGATCGGTTGATGTGTCGATTAAACGGTTCAGTCCTTTAGCTTAGGTTAGTATTATTTTTTACGGGATATAATGTAAATCAATGCAAATTATTTGATGATCGCCAGCTTGGTGACCTATTCTTCCATAAGGATTAATCTTACCGGGGTAAAAATTTTATATAGTTTTATTCGACCGTTACGGATTTAGCAAGGTTCCTGGGCTGGTCCACGTTACAATCCCGCATTACCGCGATATGGTAAGCAAGCAATTGAAGGGGAATTACCGTAAGCAGCGGAGACAGCGCTTCACTTATTTCAGGGATCTCAATTACATGATCTGCAAAATCCTTTATTGTGGTGTCATTTTCAGTGACAATGGCTATGATCTTTCCCTTTCTGGCTTTGACCTCCTGAATATTACTGACGATCTTTTCGTAAGTACTGTCTTTAGTGGCGATAACCACCACCGGCATATTTTCATCTATCAAGGCAATGGGGCCATGTTTCATTTCAGCTGCGGGATATCCTTCGGCATGGATATAAGATATTTCCTTCAGCTTCAGGGCGCCTTCCAATGCTACAGGGAAATTATATCCCCGTCCGAGATAAATTGAGTTCATAGCATCCTTGAACTTATAGGCAACCTCTTCTATTTTATCATTATTCTGTAAGGCACGTTCTACTTTTTCAGGGATGGCCGACATCTCCTTGAGCATGTAATTGAATTTCTCCTGATCAAGATATCCTTTCTTTTTAGCCAGTTGGAGGGCAATCATATTAAGTACGATCAATTGTGCTGTAAAGGCCTTTGTACTTGCCACCCCGATTTCAGGACCGGCGTGTGTATATGCCCCTTCATGAGAAGCTCTTGAGATGGAACTGCCAACTACATTACAAACACCGAATACTATAGCATACTTTGATTTGGCCATTTCAATGGCGGCCAGGGTATCCGCTGTCTCCCCGGATTGGGAAACCGCTATTACAATATCCCCTTTCTCGATCACCGGGTTACGGTATCTGAATTCCGAAGCATACTCAACCTCGACAGGGATCCTGCAGAACTCTTCAAAAAAGTATTCGGCAACCAGGCATGCATGCCAGGAAGTACCACAGGCTATCATTATTATCCGGTCTGCATTAAGAAGCTGATCTGCATATTCCCGAATACCGCCCAATACAAGGTGACCGGTTTCTGCGTTAAGCCGACCCCGCATACAATCTCCGATAGACCTTGGCTGTTCAAAGATCTCCTTAAGCATAAAATGATCATATCCTCCTTTTTCAATAGAATCAAGGTCAATTTCAAGAGTCTGTACATAAGGAAGTGATTTTACGTTGTTCACATCCTTCAGTAAGAGGTCACCTTTTTCAATAACTGCGATCTCAGAATCCTTCAGATAAATTACATCTTTGGTATGTTCTATGATAGGTGAAGCATCTGATGCTACAAAATATGAGTCTTTTCCAACACCTATGACGAGCGGACTACTTTTACGCGCAGCAACGATACGGTCCGGTTCATCGAGGGATAGCAATACAATGGCATAAGCACCTACAACATTGGACAGCGCAATACGCGTAGCTTTTTCAAGGCTGCACTGGTTTTGTTCCTGTATGCTTTCAATAAAATGAACGAGTACTTCTGAATCTGTCTCACTCTGAAACTGATGCCCTGACCTGGTCAGTTCTTCACGAATTGTATTATAGTTTTCAATTATTCCGTTATGCACCAATACAATTCTTCCATTACCGGAAAGGTGAGGATGGGCATTCTGATCATTTGGTTCACCATGGGTGGCCCATCTCGTATGTCCGATCCCAATCGATCCGTGCAGGTCTTTTTTTTCAAGACTTGATTCAAGATCGATCACTCTTCCCTTCTTTTTTGAAATCTTAAGGTTATCGTTTAACACGGCAACACCTGCGCTGTCGTATCCACGATATTCAAGGCGTTTTAATCCTTTAAGTATTAAAGGCAATGCCTCCTGGTTTCCGATATAGGCCATTATTCCACACATAGGTTGTTTGAGTTTTAATTGAACTTTTAAATATAGGATTATTTTGTTAAAAAATAATATTTTTTTAATATTTTTTTAAAAAAATTAAAAGTATAATGCTGGATTAATATTAAACCATTCAAAATTGATGCAATAATCTGGATATCAGGTTGTGGTAAAAGAAACAGGATCAGGTATTAAAGGCTATTTTACCTTGGAATAATGAATTTTGAGGACAACATTACCGGGGCTGACCAGCAATTGATTTACGGTATTGGTTATTCCGAATTCAGGTGGATACATTAGTACTGTAGTATCGGAATAGCTACCCTTTATCAAGCGGTCGCTGAAAATCGTGATTGGAGCCTCATACAATAAATTTTCTTCATCATAAACGGCACGTTGAAGATCGGTGGAACCATCCTGCAATATGCCTAAAAACTGGCCAAGTTCTTTGATACGCTTATTATTTTCATCATGAAAATAGAAATAAAGGTAAGAAGGGGGAAGTTCGTTAAAATCAGGCTCGTCAATAGTTATTGATATCAGGGTTTGATTTATGGTAGCGTATTCAATGGTATCAAAGAAATTCAGCATTGGGGTAAAATCCAGTTTAGTAACAAGGTCGGCACCTGACTGTATATATGATTTTTCATTATCAGGGAAAAAATCCTGAAAATGCTGATCTTCAATTCCATTCAGGGGGCTTCCGGTTCTATCAGTGAGGATCTGGTTGAAATTTGCTACACCAAAGAACTCAAAAGGATAGCTATGGTTAACCGTATCTTCCCTCCAATACAACCTCAGAAAGGTAGAATCCGAAGAAGCGTTAATACCCATTACAGAATTATTGCCGGCATCCGACACAAAAGCAAATCCTTTAAACAATGCCTGCAGTGTACTCACATCATCCGGATCAATAGCATTCGTATCCTGTGCCGCTTCGAAGAGCCTGTTTCCATAGACATCGTCGATTTTAAAAGAAAGGACTGTATCTCTTCTTTCAGGAAGAATGAAATCGCCTGTTCCTATGGAATTGGGATCATATTCTGCAGTACTGAAAGTGAAATATGCAGCGGTATCGTAGAGATCTTCAGTCAACTCATGAACTGTAAAACTCTGGATGCCTGAGATTCCTGTGCCATAGGCATAATTACTATTAATATAAAGCACCAGGGAGTCATATTCAGCATCTTCGGGGATTTCCAACCTGGCGCTGGAGTATCCATATTGAGTAAAAGACTTCGCCGTAAGCGAACCAAATTCCTCTTTGAAAGTATTTCCTGTAAGGAGTCTTTGTACTGATAAGGTAAAAGTCGAATCGTTGTTGATCAGGTTGGTACTAAGTTCTATCTCCTGATAATAAACACCGATCCTGTCGGGATCTCCGGTAAGTTCAAGCCCAATTTCATTGGGTTCTTCACAAGCAAAAAGAAAAAGGGTTACGAGAATCAGTAACCCATAATGAGTTCTACCCAACGAGCTCGTGATATAGATTATAGTATGATTCCAGATAGTCATCTTCCTTGTCTATTTTATCCACCTTCTT
>CBDUCT010000205.1:0-6916 GCA_965365715.1 uncultured Cyclobacteriaceae bacterium
ACCCCACCTATAGAACAAATTCATGGCTTTACGGATGAAGGATGGGGCAAAACCTATGCTTATCATGGGTATTGGGCCAGGGATTGGACAAACATAGATCCCAATTATGGTACTATGGATGATCTTAAGGAAATGGTAAATGTTCCTCCTGAAAATGGAATACGGGTTTTATTGGATGTAGTATTAAATCATACTGGGCCCGTTACCCCAACAGATAGTCAGTGGCCGGATGAATGGGTACGGGTAGAACCGGTTTGCACACATGATAGCTACGAACATGCAGTACCATGTGCATTGGTGCCAAATCTTCCGGATATTAAGACAGAATCAACCATTGAAGTTGATGTCCCATCATTTTTAAAAGAAAAATGGGAAGAAGAGGGGCGCTTAGAAACAGAAATCGAAGAATTGGATGCATTTTTTAACAGAACAGGATATCCCAGATTGCCAAAATACTATATCATAAAATGGCTAATAGATTATGTTCGTGAAATGGGTATTGATGGATTCCGGGTAGATACTGCAAAACATCTTGAAGCGTATATTTGGGGGGAATTATACGAGGAGGCGGTCAAGGCTTTAGAAGAGTGGAGATCGAACAACGTGGAAAGAAAATTGGGCGATCTTGATTTTTATATGGTAGGGGAAGTATATGGATACGGGATTCAGGGAGAGTTTTATTATGACTATGGAGATTCTATCGTAAATTTCTTTGAACATGATTTTAAAGCGCTTATTAACTTTTCGTTCAAGGCAGACGCAAATAGAGATCCGGAGGATATTTTCAGTGAATATTCTCGAATACTTAATGGCCCATTATCAGATCATAGTGTAATGAATTATATTTCCTCGCATGATGATGCTGGTCCGTTTGACCTCAACAGGGAAAGAGTTTTCGAATCGGCCACTAAATTGATGCTTACGCCCGGTGCTGTTCAGATATATTACGGAGATGAACTGGCCCGTACACTAAATGCAGAAGGCACTAAAGGTGACGCACACCTCAGGTCATTTATGAACTGGGAGGATCTGGAAAGTAATACGGAAAAGAATGGATATAAAATATACGATGTGCTTGATCACTGGCAGAAACTTGGTCGCTTCAGGAAGGAACACCCGGCGGTAGGGGCCGGAGTTCATAGAATGATAAGTAAGGAACCCTATTTGTTTTCCCGCACTTTGAAAAAGAATGGAATTGAAGATGAAGTTCTGGTATGTATAGGCAATCCGAAACAACTGATAACTACCGGAGGTTTATTTGAAGATGGTACAATACTCAAGGATTATTATTCCAATAAAACATACAAAGTTAAGAATGGTGAAATTGACCTTTCAGAGAACCAGGACTTGTACTTAATAGGAAAACCCCTGTAATAATCATGTTCATGACTTCATTAAAATATCTTTTTTTTATAGTTAGTCTGATACTCCTTATCGCTTGCACTGAAAATAAACACGATAACCAGGATTCTCGGTCAGTATCTGATGCTCCTGATAATAGTTCAAAATCGAGGAGTGCACAGAAGAACATCATTGTTTATGGCAGCATGGAATGCAACCATTGCCATGAATTCCGTAGAAAGCTGGAATCCAAAGGTATAACCTATGAATTCAGGGACGTGGATCAGAACAATACATATTTTATCGAGCTTCAAAATCTGATACGATCTATTAATTACAAAGGATATGTTAGGTATCCTGTCATTAAAATAGACGAAGAAGTCTTTGTAAACCCGGATTTCAGAGAGATAGAAACCAAAATGTATAATTCTCCTGATTAGATTGGATTTAAACCATTGTTTTTCCTCCAGGACTTACCTTAAATCTTTCGGGTATTAGTTAAAATAATAGGTCAAATTAAAGGCTATACCCAAAGCATTGAAATTACCAGTTTCCTTGGATACCGGGATTAGGGTATATGAAGTTTGTAATGCAAGAATGAAATCGTCCGTACCCGTGTACGCTATTTTAAAATTGAAACTATCTGAAAGGCCGCTTTCCCTGAATATCTGTTCAGGTTTTGAACTTAAAAGATAAGCAACTGAGAAGCCCAACGGGACTTGATGTTTTTGATAAAGATTCATATCAAAACCAGTCCCCAATGAGAAATAATAAGCTGTTTCACCTCTTTCAAGAGACTCACCAATAGCATTCACGTAATTTACTTTTAATCCGAAAAGCTTACTTATCCCATACGCAAATTGAAAGCCTAAATTTCCATTAAGCGCTGGAGTATTGGTTACCAGGGATGGAAAGGGTTGATTATTAATAATATCTTCTACAAACTTGCTGATGGATAGAAACGTGCCATTGTAATTACTGACCCCGAAGCTTGTGGATAATTTGTATTTGGGCCGTTCCACAATATTTAATTTCCATCCTATCTGAAATGCATTTATGGTACTGAATCCCTCTGCAAGAATAGTTCCGACATTGGTTCCTAACCTTGCGGACAAACTATATTTTACATAGAATGATACCCAATCTTGTATTTTTTGTTGATAATCCAAGCCTACCGATATAAAAAGGAGCTGGCCTCTGACACCATAGAGGGTACTGTTATCAACCTCAAAAAGTGGGTATGTAAATTCTCCTGTAGATCCCAGCCCAACTCTTATATGAAGTGTAGAATTCATAAAAGGATCTTCAATATCGGTGTTTGGTATAAATACGTGCCCGTTCAATGATGGGATTTTGTTATAGCTTTCCTGTCCGTTGATACTATAAATGGGAAATAGTATTATTAACAAAAAACCAGCTGATTTAAGGAGTAATTTAGTAATGATATGTATAGTAGAGTCCATGCTTATTTCGTGTTTCGTTTTGTGACAGGAATCTGGAAACCGATAACAAGGCTTAGCCCGCTGAGTTTAACCCTTGGTATATAATAATCCTCTTCCGGATCAGGTTTTGCAATATTCACCAAGCCTTGTGCGTATCTTAATTCGAAATATAGACCAGACCTTTTAATCGGGATTTTATATCCAATCCCAAATACAGCAGCCATATTCCACTTGTTCAATTCACTTGTAATGTCAACCTCTTCGAGTTCATTTTCAGCGGTTAAAGACAATCCATATCCAAATCCAAGTCCACTTAAAAAGTATAGCCTTTTGGCTTTAGATTGGATTTTTACATAAATATTCAGGATCATATATTCCACACCGAAAGTTAAACTATCCTTCCACTCATTTCTTATTGTATCCGGAACCTGTAATTTGCTGCCAGTTGATATGTATCCAGGTTGTATACTCATGGATACAATATCGTTGAATGGAATATCCGCACTAAGCCCAATGATAAATCCCGTAGTGGGTTTATATTGCGTATTGACAAACTTGTCACCGGTTAACCGGGCATTGTCAATCCCGGCTAAAATACCCAACTCTAACTGAGCAGAAGTAACTTGGTGGATAAGTGTGAATGGAATTATTAGAATAAGGATTTTCTTCATTTTGGATGGTTTTCTTAACAATTCTGCGATTATCAGTGTTAAATTTAGATATACTTAATAAAAAAATATTGGCGATGAATCAATTTAAGAAAAATCAATCAAAATATTAGGATAAATTTGTCCCATTCTTAACATGAATCCTCATTAAACCAACTACTATTTATTAGGTTCATCTTTAAAAAGATTTCATTATTTAATTTAGAAATGATAAAACTTCTCAAAATGACAGGCATTGTAATTATAGCTTTAGTGATTTTGATCACTGCAACCCTGGTTTTATTTTTCAATTTCGCTCCCCAGATAGGAGCCAAACCGGAAGGAAAACGACTGGAAAGATTGAAATCGGCTGATAATTATAAAATGGGGAAATTCCATAATACCATAACCACCAAAATGGATATGAAATCCGGCAAGATGCTGGGTGTAATGCTGGAATTCTTTAAAAATGACAAATCCAGGGAACCTGACAGGATGATTCAAACTCATAAATTCAATCCGGTTGCTTTTGATGATCTGAATTCAGATAACCTTTCATTTACCTGGTTCGGACATTCTTCAATTTTAATTAAAATAGATGGTAAAGTGATCCTTGTTGATCCAGTATTCAGTGAACGGGCATCTATGTTCTCCTTTATGGGTCCGAAAAGATTTCCATATTCAAATTATATGAATGTTGATCTTCTGCCTGAAGTTGATGCTGTATTGATCTCGCATGATCATTATGATCATCTTGATTATAAAACCATGCTCAAACTCAAAGATAAGGTAAACAGGTTTTATGTACCATTGAGTGTTGGGGCTCACCTTGAAAAGTGGGGAATACCATATCAAAACATTACTGAATTAAACTGGTGGGAATCGACCGATCTTGATTCGGTATCTCTTGTCTTTACACCTTCAAGGCATTTTTCAGGACGCGGGCTGAACAACCGATTTTCAACTTTATGGGGGTCATGGGTAATTCAGGGAAGAAGCCAACGGATCTTTTTTGGTGGCGATTCAGGGTACTACCCTGGTTTTAAAAAGATAGGAGAGAAGTACGGACCTTTTGATCTTGCTTTTCTTGAATGCGGAGCCTATAATGAAAACTGGTCGGAAATTCATATGATGCCTGAAGAAACAGTTCAGGCAAGCCATGACCTTAACAGTAAACTACTGATGCCAATACACTGGGGCAAATTCAACCTGGCCCTGCATCCCTGGAAAGAACCCATTCAAAGAGCGATTACTAAGGGTGATGAATTAAATGTGAATATTATTACGCCTGAGGTTGGAGAATTAGTGACGCTGAATGACCAGCTTACCACTACTCAGTGGTGGCAGAATTATCAATAAAGCAACGCTCTAATATTAAAAATCATCTAAATCGTATTTGCTGCCCTCTCTTGCCAATTCACAGAGTTTAAATCTTTCCTGACAGATCTTTTCCTGCTTTTTTAAAAAATCATCATCATGATCCGGATCATGATGGGTCATAACCAGCATTTTTGCATTGGATCTTTCAGCTACTTCCAGAGCCTGACTATAACTGCTATGGCCCCAGCCACGGTGTAACTCTAGCTCTTCATCGGTGTACTGTGCATCATGAACCAACAGATCAGCATCTTTGCAAAAATCTATAAAATCCTCTGATATCCCATCTGCATGTTCTACATCGGTACAGATGACCAATGAACTATCATTAAATTCCATCCTTACACCATAAGATGTTCCGGGGTGATTTTGCTTGATCATCTTTACCCGAATACCGTTCACATTCACATATTCTGTACCAAGATTCGTAAATTTAAACCTGCTCCCCATTTTGGTCATCGGAATCGGGAAATACTCGCTTTGCATCTGTCCCTGCAAAATCGATTTTAATTCCTTTTCACTGGTATCGCCTACTGAATTGATATTGACAATAGTATCTTTATTATAAGCTGGCAAAAAAAATGGAAATCCCTGAATATGATCCCAGTGAAAATGCGTAAATCCAATACCTATGATCTTTTGCCTGTTTGGTTTTGCCATCATTTCCTGCCCCAGATTCCGTATGCCGGTTCCTGCATCTATAATAAATGTTATATCCGTATCATTATTATATAAGCTGATACAAGTCGTGTTGCCGCCAAACTTCTGAAAGTTTGCATCACAAACCGGAACAGAGCCACGTGTACCGTAAAATGTAACAATCATTTATTATTCGGATTTAAGACATTAATAATAAAATAAAAATATGACTTAATATAATATTAACTTAATTTTTGAATAAAATCAGTATAATTCAAACATTAGTAATATTAAAGTAATGGTGTAATTAATCTACATATAGAGTCTAATAGTCTGTTAGTTATAGATCTATTTTTCCATGAATCATAATTTAGCTTGGTTGAGTTGGCTATATCTTCATCAAATTGATTGTTAAGCTCATACGTTAATTCTTTATCATACACCAATGCAGATGCTTCATAGTTGATATAAAAGCTTCTTATATCCGTATTAAATGATCCTATGAAAGAAATTTTATCATCCACCGTCATTGTTTTGGCATGAATAAAACCTTTCTGGTATTGAAAGATATTCACACCATTATACAAAAAAGGTTTCAGATAGGAATTCGATGCTCTCTGGACTATTGTCGAATCAGAAATACCCGGTAAAATGATCTTTACATCAACGCCAGACAAAGCAGCAGTATTTAATGCGCCTTTAAACTCATCACTGGGGATGAAATATGGATTTGTGATCTTGATATTTTTCTTTGCGTTATGAATTAAACTGACCATGCTATCCATGCCGTATGGTCTTAAGGATATTGGACCGGAAGCGATAATGGTAATAGGACTTTTTTCTGATGTATTAAACTGTTTGCTATAATATGGCTCAGCCAGAGGAAGCAGCTTTTTGCTGACATATCGCCAGTCTGTTGAAAAGACCAGTTGCATAATATTTACGGCAGGGCCTTCAATCCTTAAATGCGTATCTCGCCAGTATAATTTATGTTTTCCATTGTTCAAATATTTTTCATCAATGTTAAGGCCCCCGATAAAACCGATTTTCCCATCTATTATGATCATTTTCCTATGGTTGCGATAGTTAGTCGAGGCCAGGTTCTTAAACCTGACCGGCATGAACCTGTATAGTTTTATTCCATTTTTCTTAAGTCTATCAGGAATCGAGCCAAGATCAGAGGACCCGGCACCATCTACCAGAATTCGAATTTCTACTCCTAGAATAGATTTTTCGATCAGAATTTCCAGGATCTCGCGGCCAACATCATCATCGGAGAAAATATAATATTCCAAATGTATATGGTGTTTGGCAGATTTTAGATCTTTGATTATTTCAGGGAATTTTTCCTCACCATTTATCAGCAATTTTGTTTCATTACCTGAAAGCAAAAAGGAGCTTTGTTCTTTGATCAGCATTCTGGCAGGTTTACTCAGGCCCCCGAATTCTGCTTCAAGATGTTTAAGTGCC
>CBDUCT010000206.1:0-6894 GCA_965365715.1 uncultured Cyclobacteriaceae bacterium
TTGTTCTTTGATCAGCATTCTGGCAGGTTTACTCAGGCCCCCGAATTCTGCTTCGAGATGTTTAAGTGCCTTTTCCTGATTATTGATCAGCTCTTCCTGAAATTCTTTTATTGTTTTTAGGTCATGCTGATTCCTGAATTTAAACCTTATCCTCTTTCTAAAATCTCTCCCAAAAAAATAAAATACGATCAGACCCAAAACAGGCACAAAAATCAATATTACAATATAAGAGAGGGCTTTGTTAACATTTCGGTTCTCTAGCAATACCACGAAAATGATTCCCATGTAGGCAATTCCTAATGGTATCCATATCCAGGGTTTTATAAATTCAAAAAATAATTGGAATAGGCCCATTTAAGTTTTAAACTTGAATAAACACTTAACACCCCAATTTAGTCAATAGAAAATAAGTGGTCAAGAAAAAAAAAGTCGTTTTAATAACAGGCGCCGGTAGCGGTCTTGGAAAGGCTATTGCTCAACATCTGGCAATGAACGGGCATCACATAATTGGTACTGATGTGAATAGTGAACACCTTACTGCTCTTCAAAGTGTTAATATTATTACCAGTAACATAGATGTAAGAAAGGAAAAATCCATACTGGCAGCCGATGTAGAAATTTCAAAGCAATACAATGGGCTTGACGTAATAATTAATAATGCAGGAATTTTTGATCAGGTTCCTATGGTTGAAGGAGGTGTTGACAGGTTTGAGCAAATTTTACAAGTAAATGTTCTAGGAGCATACAGGGTTACGAATATTTTTTTCCCATTGTTGTATAAAAACAAAGGCCGGATAATTAATATAAGCAGTGAAACGGCCAGGACTTTATTGCCTTTCCAAACCTACGGATCTTCAAAGTATATGATGGAAGCATGGAGTAACACTTTGCGAATGGAATTAAAACTCCTTGGAATGCATGTGTCATTGATAAGGGCTGGTGGTCATAAAACCCCATTGATGGATAAGACACTTGAAGTCTTAAATAATGTACCCAATGATTCAATCTATCTCAATGCCCTGAAAAAAATAAAGAATACAGGCGGCAAAAAAGTAAGGGCTGTAAATAAAGATCCCCTTGATGTTGCTAAAGTTGTTTTAAAGGCGATAACCGTGAAAAACCCTAAAAGGATCTACTCGGTAAATGAATCCAGATTATTCAGGTTTCTATCTGCAATTCCAAGGCAAGTCAAAGAATCCCTGGTTATAGGTGCACTGAGAAAGGAATAAGGAGAATTTAATCCAGTTTTTTAGCGCTTTCTATTAACAGATGTCTGGTGGCTTTAATTCCAGCCTCTGAGCTTAATTTATAACCTTCGTATTCAATACCAATATGACCGCTGAACCCGGAATCCTTAACAATCTGAAGGATTTTTTGGAAGTCTGAAGTCTTATGCTGGCCTGAACTGTCAAAATCACGTGATTTTGCACTAACACCCATTGCATAGGGCATTAACTCCTCCATGCCTTTTTGTGTGTCGTATGATTTCGGGGGCCAGAGGCTAATTGTAAAGTTCCCAAAATCAGGCAATATGCCACAGTTCTTTTTGCCCACCTGCTGTATAACATAAGTAAGCCATTTCGGATCACTGGAATAACCACCATGATTCTCCACTATGATATTTATCCCTTCTTTTTCTCCATATTCACATAAAGTGCCAAGACTTTTTATAGCCGCGGCTGCTACTTCATCCCGGTTCCCCTTACCTGCCGCGTTAACACGAATTGAATGACATCCCAGGAATTTTGCTGCATCTATCCATTTGTAATGATTGTCTACTGCCCTTTGTCTTTTACTTTCATTCAGCGTAGCAAGGTTTCCTTCCATGTCAATCATAATGATCAGGCTCCTAACACCATTGTCACTCGCTCTTTTTTTTAAATCAGTGAGATAGATATTATCAGTTGCTTTGTCCTTAAAAAACTGATTAACATATTCTATGGCATCAATTCCGTATATATTCCGCGCTGTAGAAGCAAAGTCCAGCGTATTGAGATTTCCTGACCATAATGATTTTCTCAAAGACCATTGGGCCAGGGAAATCTTGAAGAATAACTTTTCGGGGATTGGTTCAATAGGAAGCGAAATAGCATCTTCTTCCTGCATTAGATCACTGCATGATGTTAGTGTACTATAAAATCCTGAGGATAAGACAAGGGTACCGGCTCTTTTAATAAATGTTCTTCTTTTTTCCATGTTATTATCTCCAGGCTCCAATAATCACACCCATAACAAAAAAGCTTACAACCATATAACCTACATCAATAAGATAAAGCTTCAAGGGTTTTCTTGAGAAGAGAAAATTTACACCAAAACTGGTTGCCACAAATCCAATACATAATACAACAGCAAACAGGCCTGCAAGAAAGGCACTTGTTCCCAGCATCATGGCAATTTCAGCAAAGATTGAAATAAATGCTGCGGCAATAAAATTCAGAATAAAAGCCAGGCCATAGATCAGGGCCATATTGCCTTTAGCTATATCCTCATCGCTCAACCCGGCCAGCTTTTGCCATGATTTACCAAAAAGAAAATTGCCATACCAGAGAAACCCGACTATAAAAGTTGAAAGTGATGCTACAATTAACTCCCAAATGTTTATTCCTGTAAAGTCCACATTAAAGTTGTTTTTTTCTTGAAGTAATTTAATTCAAATTCGATTTTAAAGCAAATTCCAATACAGGATAGATGCTATTGATCAGAATCCTTTTGGTATAGAACATCTCCCAGTGTATGACCGCTCATATCATTATCCTCAGCGGTCACTGGTAAGGCATTTTGATAGAAATATAGTCCTGCTTTTTGAGTTCCGGAACCTGTATCCCTGATGGTATTTCCAATTACTTTAACATCCTCTGCAGGAGAATTAAAGGACATTCCATATCCACCACTTACCTTTCCGTTGTTTTCTATAACATTATTCTTAAAAGTATTTCTGTGGGGTGCGTTTATTGCTCTTTCCCCCCTTAAATTTATCCCATCACTTCCATTTTCATATATGTGATTATTCTCAAATAAAACATCAGAATCCTTGTGACCCGTACAGATACCAAAGCGCCCATTCTTATAAAATCTATTTCCAATTACTTTAGAATGATGCACCCTCCAGCAGATGAACAAACCATCCACCACATTATCATGAACATCGTTGTTTTCAATTGTTGATAAAGGTGATCCTGTTCCTGGATGTAATCCAATATTACCGCTTCCGCTTATTTCACTGTTCTTCACGGTGACATTTTCTGTAATTTGCCAACTGATCCCTTCTCCATTAAAATCCTTAACAATAACATTATCAACGGTTACCTTCTTAGATTTAAATATATAGATACCACTTCCATTGCATCCGTCCATCTTAAAGTTCTCCTCTTTATTTCCATCGACCAAAAGGTTTTTTACCACCACGTTTTCTGCCTCTATCACATCAATAACAGAACTGGCATTAGAGATTTTGCCACCCCTGTCAGAGCGGTAATCCCTGATCAGGTAGTCATCGATATATATAACATTATCTATTATCTCTGTGATATATGCTGTTGAGACATTCCAGCATGAGCTATTATTATCGTCAATAACCTGTATTTTCATTCCGGGCGTGAATCCGTCGGGATTCTTAACGGTTAATTTCAACTCTCCATAATCAGCATCTACAATATATTCGGTTTGTACACCTTTTGCCTTTTTCAGTACGGTTTCCTTTCCGGATCCGGTTAAGATTGTATTTGATTTTAATCTAACTGGTGCAATAATTTCATATTCTCCCGGAGAAAGAATTATTGTTCCGCCACCCTCACCAAGAGAGTTAATGGCATATTGTATGGAATTGTTATTAAAACCTTCAATATCAGCTCCGGGGCCGCCAACTGTTATGGTTTTGCCTGGTATTTTTGGATCAACCAGTGCGTCTACCGAGAATGGCTTATCTTGTCCAGCAGCTAAAGAGCTGTAGAGTACTATAACCAAAACTGCAATTATTTTTTCCATATGTTCGTCAAAAGATTTCATTACAATTTACTTATATTATGAATAAATTGGCATAATAATTTAGCACAAATTGTATCTTTATTTTTTTAGATATATTATTTTTTAGAATTTATGAAAAAGATATTAACCGCAGTAACTGCAATCCTGATTTCCTTCTCAGTCAATGGACAAATGGGTAAAGTCTTTGACGATTTGTCGGTTCATAGCGATATTTTAAATATGGATCGAAAATATGCCATCTATCTTCCTCCGGATTATGAAAGTTCCAGCAGGAGTTATCCAGTGCTTTACCTCTTGCATGGAGGTGGTGATGATCAAACCGGATGGGTACAATTTGGGGAAGTATTACATATTGCCGACAAAGCAATAAATGCCGGCAAAGCAACACCTATGATCATCGTTATGCCGGATGCAAATACTGGGAGAAGAGGGTATTTTAACGATCCTAAAAATGAATGGAGATATGAGGATTTTTTCTTTGAGGAATTTATGCCGTATGTAGAAAAAACATACAGAATTAAAGGAGAGAAAAGATACCGTGCGATTGCCGGATTATCCATGGGTGGTGGCGGCAGTTTCATGTATGCCCTGCACCATCCCGAATTATTTTCATCAGCTTGTCCTTTAAGCGCCAGCACCGGACCATTGAGCCTGGAGCAAACTGAAGAAAGGCTTAAAAGGTATTACCAGGATACAGGATTTACAAAAACCGAGATTGAAAATTATTTTAAAAAACACAGCGCTGTCGAATTGATCAGGACTATGCCTGAAAAAGACCTTAAATCAGTTCGATGGTTTATAGATTGTGGAGATGATGATTTCCTTTATGAAGGAAACTCACTTATTCATATTGAAATGAGGAATAGACAAATACCTCATGAATTCAGGATCAGGAATGGAGGACATACCTGGACCTATTGGAGAGAATCATTGCCGGTTGTGCTTGATTTTGTTTCCATGGCTTTCCACCAGCACTGAATAAAGCTCAATTAGGACTGGACATGGAACAATATCATAAAAGTCATTAATTTTCAGAAATTTATAACATGAAGAAATTAACAGGGTATTTCCTTCAGGGATTATTATACGTAGCTCCAATTAGCCTGACATTTTACGTCATTTATTGGCTTTTTGTTTTTACTGATAATCTACTGCAATCCTTCTTTAAAGATTTAATCGGGATAAGCATTCCGGGATTAGGGGTTGTTGTTATTATTATTGGATTAATTATTCTCGGTCTCGTGGGTCAAACAATAATTGCTAAGCCCTTTCGACTGTTTTTAAATAACGTAATATATAAAATTCCCATACTTAAGTTAATTTACTCTTCTCTTAAGGACTTCTTTTCAGCTTTTGTGGGGAAAGAGAAAAAGTTCAATAAACCGGTTAAGGTAAGGTTAAATAAGAATGATAATTTTCTGAGAATCGGATTTCTTACAAATGAAAATCTGAAAGGATTTCAGGCTGAAGATTTTGTAGCCGTATATTTTCCATTCAGCTATACTTTTACCGGAGAAACCTTTCTGATACCCAAAGAATTTGTTGAACCAATCAACATTGCGCCGACTGAGGTGATTAAATTTCTTATGGCAGGCGGTGTAGTAGAAATTGAATCGAACAAAACGGTTGTTGACTAATTTCTATTATTCATCCCGTATACTGTCAACAGGGTTTTTAAAGGCAATTCTTATGGATTGATAACTGATTGTTCCCCAGGCTACCAGGATGGTAATTACCCCGGCCTGGACAAATATAAACCAGTTGATTGGAACACGATAAGCAAAACTATCCAACCACCGGTCAATGCCATAATAAGCTACGGGAATAGAAAACAGAAAAGCCAGAATTACCAGCCGGGTAATATTCCAATTCAGAAGAATTAATATATTCATCACGGAAGCTCCAAGAACTTTGCGAACTCCTATTTCTTTCATTCTCTGTTGTATCACATAAGCAGTAAGTCCAAATAATCCAAAGCAAGCCATAATCATGGCAACTATAGTAAAACTACTGAAGATCTTGCCAGAAGTTTGTTCAGATCTGTATAATTCATCCAGGTCCTGATCAAGAAATGAAAAGTTAATCTTTTCCTCAGGGACAAATTGTGACCATAAAGAGTCAATCTGTGATATCCTTGTAGAAGGATCCCCAGGTTGAATTCGGATTATCATTATATCCGGATTAAATCCTTCTGCCGCATACCTGATTATCAGAGGTGATATATCATAATGTAAGGTTTTAAAGTGATAATCCTTCACTATCCCTACTATTTCTGAACCTGGATCCTGATCCCGCCCACCGCTGAAGAGTTTATGTTTAAGTGGTTTCTCGAAATTTAGCGTTCTGGCGGCGGATTCATTGATGAGGATGGATAGAGTATCATTGAATTCCTGGTCAAAGTTCCTTCCAGCAACTATTTCCATACCCATAGTTGGAATGAAATGCTCATCCACAATGGAAATATTTGCCCGTAATTGAGAAACTTCCGGATCATCCGGTGTAAATATATTGCTTCCCAGAAATTCACCCGGGAGACCAAATGCTGAAGCTACATTTACGACACCGGAAAGTTGCCTTACCTCATTTTTAAACGCGTTGAAATCCTGATCTAACACCTGGGTATTTCTAAGAACCAATATATTTTCCTTGTTAAATCCCAGGTTTTTGTTTCTAACAAAAGACATTTGCTTCTCAAGCATAAGTGTACCTGATAGCATTAACATGGTAACGAAGAATTGAAAAACTATCAGGCTATTTCGAATAAATTTTCCTTTCGGATTTGTATTGTAATTACCCTTTATAACTGATGTAATTTCTGAGGAAGCTATAACAATAGAGGGATATAGGCCTGCTAGCAATCCAATAAATATAGAGAACAAAACTAATCCTAAAATGGCTATCGGATTTAAT
>CBDUCT010000207.1:0-6875 GCA_965365715.1 uncultured Cyclobacteriaceae bacterium
CGCATCATATCTTTCCAATCGTTGATCACGGGTTTATGGTTTTGCAGAGCCAGTGTAACACCATATTCTGAAGCATGTTTAACACATTCAGTCATCCCTTCCGTACACCATCCCCATATTTCTTCGGGACTAAACTGATAATGTGTGTGTTGCCAGATATCATGTGCGATGGAATATTTCCCGCCGTCCGGATGAAGCGTTACACCAGGCCAGCCCAGGAAAACTCTTAAATTCTTCACGCCAAAATCGGAGGTCATTCTGATCAGCTCTTTCATATAAGCGATCTGGCATTCGCGATGCTCCGGGATCGGGCTGCTGAAATCATTATTTGCAGACACTGCGTATATTTCCTGGCCGATATCATCTGCTTTTTTAGCAAACTCTTTGCATTTACCGGTTGGCCAGTCAAGAGGATTGCCATGGGGTCTCTTACCATCGATTTCAATTCCATCAAATCCCAATTCCTTGGATTTTTTAAGGACCTCTTCCATGGTCAGTGCCGGGCCTTTATACCAAACGCCCAGGAATGTAATGCTGTATAATCCGACTTTGGCCTGAGCACCATTCCTTTTATTGTCAGCAAGGGCTGGTATGGCCTGGGAAGCAAGACCTATTGCTGCAGCGCTGGCAGCAGAGTTCCTGATAAATTCCCTGCGATTAATATTTGATTCTTTCATCGTTAAAAGATTTATGATTTACATATAATGAAACTATTACATAATATAGAAACAGATGCCAGTGTTTTACATTTGCAAAAACTGTTTTAAAAATTACTACTTGTATATAATTCAAGGTTCCTTTTACAATTACAATGTAATAAGGCTCTCTTTATTAATTAGTTACAATTTTTTTATTGTCAGCATCCCAGAAAACTTTCAGGCCTTTCCTGTAAGATAGTGTAGACATATGAGCCGTTATCGCTTCTTGAAACCCCTGATCTATATCGCAACTTGGCCTTTTTCCTTTTCTGATACAGTTTATCCATTCAGCTAGGTGCAAATGGGTAGTGTCATAACGTTTACCTCCCTGATAGGTATACATTAATCCCCGGTCAGCGAAATATTTGGAAGTAGCCGACGTCAATCCGTCAATTTCAAGATTATCCCGGCTATAATTAACCATAGGTTTACTGGGATCGATAATGCCCGCTTCAATTCTGTTTTTATATTTTATTGATTCTGACTCGGCCCAGACCCTTAGGGACTGTCCCAATTCCAGTGTTGCATCCGTCCCCATAATCAGTGTACCCCTGGGGGTGCCATTGGCCAGGGTTCCGCTATAAATAAGACTTAGTTTCTTATCCGGATATTCAAAATTAGCCTGAAATACATCAGGAACATTTCTGCCGTCGTTATAATGATATATGCCTCCCGAAGCCACGGCAGAATTGGGGATACCGATCTCCAATATGGAATTTAAAGCATCATATTCATGCGTCAAAAGATCTCCAGCCATACCTGTTCCATAATCGTACCAGCAACGCCATCTGAAAAACCTTTCAGCCTCAAACGGTCTCTTGTGTTCAGCGGGTCCTTCAAATAATGCCCAGTCAATGGAATTCTTATTCCCGGTTTCTTCCACAGGCCATTGCCAGGCTCCGAATGGATTATTCCTGTTTGTGGTGGTTTCCACCAAGGATATCTTTCCCAGGGTTCCCTGATCAATAAGCTGCCTTGCTTTATGGTTTGCGTCACTTTGCCTTCCCTGGTGCCCTAATTGAAAAGTAATTCCCTCACCGTTTATTATTTGCCGTAATTCAACAGCTTCTTCCGGGGTTCGGGTCATACATTTTTCAAGATACACATGTTTCCCGGCTCTGGCTGCATCTATGGCCATGGTGGCATGCCAGTGGTCTGGGGTGGCGATAATAACAGCATCGATTGAACCATCTTTTATAAGTTCTCTATAGTCAGTATATCCTTTTGCTTTCCCTTTAAATACCTGTTCTCCTCTTAGTCTACGTACACTATAAACATCACAAACCCCCACAATCTCTATCTCCAAATCATCCAGATCATAAAAATCTTTCAATGCCGTATGACGGGGATCCTTTTCCGCTTTTGATTTTTGTTCCTCTATCCACTCTTCGGTGGCATATCCCAGAGCACGTGCCAGTTGCTCCCCTCTGAAACCAAAACCAATCAATCCCACCCGCATCCTTTCATACAACTGACTTGTCTCATGGTGTTTCTGTATGTCATCCAAAAGCATTGGATCCATATTACCGGCAATAGTCAGTGTACCTAGTCCACCTAAAAATTCTCTGCGCCTTAAAAGTTTTTTGTCTGTTTTATTATTTCCCATGTACAGACCTCTTGAAAAAACAATTTCATATCAAAAAATATCTATTCAATTTAGGTATTAAATCTAATACTTTCAATTGAAGCCAATAAATTAAAAATAAGAATGGCTACCCAAAGACAATTATTCTGCCGTTTAACATAAATTTAGAGGACTTATGTTTAATTATATGTATTTTGCTTTTTTTTGATAGAGAACTAATACGTAAATTCGTTGTTCAATTAACATTTAATGGAATATACCCCCAATAACGAGGTTTCTTCCGGTCGAAAGCTAGCAGCTATAATGTTCACTGACATTGTAGGTTATACTGTTATGATGCAGAATGATGAAGAAGATGGTTTGCGGCGGGTAGAGCACCACCGGATCATCCTTGAAAAGTACATCAGTCTTCATAATGGCAAAATACTGCAATATTATGGGGATGGCACCCTTTCAATTTTTGAAAGCGCTTATGATGCTGTCCTATGTGCCATTGATATACAGAAAGAACTTTCGCAGGAACCAACAGTACCACTAAGAATCGGCATTCATCTTGGAGAAGTGGTGGTCAAACAAAATGCCATATTTGGTGACGGGGTTAATGTTGCTTCACGGATACAGGCATTAAGTGTTTCCGGGGGTATATTGATCTCAGATTCCATATTCCGGCAAATCCGGAATCAGACTGAGTTTAAATTCAAGGGCCTGGGAGAATATAAACTGAAGAATGTTGATTTACCTGTAGGAATATATGCCATATCGAATAAAGGATTGCCCATTCCTGATAAGGAATATATTGATAAAAAGGCAAGCAGTTCTCAAAAAATATCGATAATTAAAAAACTGCCCACTTTTGCCAGGTGGCTGGTTTTATTGTCTTCCATTATCATAATAGGATTTTCCATATATTTACTCAGGCAACTCTTCTGGCAAGAGGCTGAATTCAATCCCTCCCCAAAATCAGTGGCTGTACTTCCTTTTGCCAATCTGAGCCAGGACCCGGAGCAGGAGTATTTC
Organism: uncultured Cyclobacteriaceae bacterium; assembly: GCA_965365715.1. GTDB lineage: Bacteria > Bacteroidota > Bacteroidia > Cytophagales > Cyclobacteriaceae > JAGTVG01. The sequence continues at coordinate 3,301 of CBDUCT010000207.1, forward strand.
AGTGATGGGATTACTGAGGATATTTTGAATCATCTTTCCAAAATTTCAGGATTAGAGGTTAAATCCAGAACATCGACGCTTCAGTATAAAGAAAAACTTGTACCAATTCCCGAAATAGGCCGGGAACTGGAAGTAGCGAATATCCTTGAGGGAAGTGTCAGAAAAGAAGGAAATAAAATAAGAATTGTAGCCCAGTTGATCGATACTCAAAACGACATACATATATGGTCGGAAACATATGATCGTGAGATGACAGAACTCTTTAACATTCAAAGTGAAATTGCCATTGAGATCGCCAATGTACTGCAGGCAAAATTGTCCTCTTCCGAAATGCGTTACCTGGAGTCCAGTCAATATTCCACCAGTGACATTACAGCTTATGATTATGCACTCAGGGCAAGGGAACTACGAAAGAACTGGAACGACGTTGGTGATCTTGAAAACGTTCTACAATTGCTGGAACAATCCGTCGAACTGGATCCTAATTTTGCTTACGGGTACACCATGATTGGAATAGTACTTCATTTTGATATGAGAACAGTTGGTGTGCCAACACAAATCTGGATAGATGAAGCACTTCATATGGCTGAAATCTCAATAAACCTCGATTCAACACTTCCAGAAGCATACTTGCTGAGGAGTTATGCAATAAAATCGAAATTTGGCAAAAGCCAGGCTGTTTATGATGACCTATGGAAAGCCTATGAGCTGGATCCTGGAAATCCCACGGTCATGTTTGTTCTTGGAAATAACCTGATAGAAGATGGGAAATATGACAAAGGAGCTGAAATGGTCATGAAATCCATTAACATGAGCTATACCAAGAAAGACACTGAATATTACGTGCGGTGGGGTAATATTTATGAGAAAACAGGCAATTATAAAAAAGCTGAAAAATTGTATCTGCAATGCCGGAACCTGGCACCTGGCTGGTCAGAAGCTTATACTATTCTTGGGAGATTATATTTAAAATGGGAGAAGTATGAAGATGCCCTTGAGATGTTCAGGGAAGGTTTGAAGATTGTCCCGGAAGATCCAGTGTTGATAGATCAGATTGCCTGGGCCTATTTTAAGATGGACATCCTGGACAGTGCTTCCTATTACTGGTCTCAATATGAAGCACTTGAACGAAATTTCATGGACAGGACTCAATATGTACCTTTCAGACACCGATACGCCTATACAAATCTTAAAATGGACAACGATGAAAATGTGCAATCCCTATTTGAAGAACAAATACAGCTGGATATGGAGCAACAACAGGGACTACGGGGTTATGGCGCATGGAGAAAAGGGAGTCATTATTATGATCTTGGTGCAGTTAATGCTTTCCTTGGGAATACAGATGAAGCCATCATGTGGCTGGACAGTGCTGCAAATTACGGGTTCCTGGATATATCATTTGCCAATGATGACCCTTTACTTGATGATATACGTAAAGATGATCGATTCCAGGCTCTAATAGCAAAAAAAGAGCAGGAGCATATGATGATCGTAAACGCCTTTAAGGAAGAAATGAAAAATCAAAAACAGAATCTTCCCAGATAGGATTCAATTTCAGTGGCATAAAATGCTTTGATTCAATTTCTTTTTAATTTAAATTTATTATGGACCCTTTTCGGTCCGGATTTTTTCTAATTACCATTTTACTGTCATTTTACTTTGATCGGACTATATTTTTCAACAAACACCTTTCATTATGAAGACTAAGAAAGCTAAATCAGCACTATTATTTACTGTTTTCTGTTTTTCATGCTTAGCTATTTTTCGATGTCAGCCTGAAAAAGATCAGCTCCAGACAGATCTAAGGAGGGCACTTGATGAAATCCCGGTTATCAACACGCATGAACACCAGCGAGCACCCCATGAATTGCCGGATGAGCATATTGCTTTTTACCATTTGCTGGAATCCAGCTATCTCAGTTCTGATGTCCGGTCTTCCGGTACCTCGGGATATGCCATGGAAACACTGGATTCATTAAGTGATGAAGTTTTGTGGGAGACCTATGCCCCGGGACTAAACCATAGCAGGAATACCAGTTATTACAGTCATTTTGTAAGAGGATTTAATAAATTATACGGATTTGATGCGCTTTACTTCACAGAAGAGAATGTCTCAGAATTATCAACCGAAATAGAGAAGAACTATGAGGATTATGAGACCTGGTTTGATCAGGCCTTTAATAATGCAGGTTTTGAATTAATGTTCAATGATCAATACTGGAATCCATTCAATTGTGATTTAAATGATAAGTATTTTGCATTGGTATTCCATATCAACCCTCTGGTTATGGAAGTAAGTAACAAGCCAGCTTCTGGTGGTGAAAAAGGCAATATTTACAAGCAAGCCAATGAGGATGGATTTCCTATGACGACTCTTGATGAGTACCTGGCCTACTGCGATCAACTTTTTATTAAAAATGTTAATAACAACGCGGTATGTGTTAAAAACTCCATGGCCTATTCAAGGACACTCTATTACGAAGATATCTCTTATGAAGAAGCCAAAGATCTTTTCATCAGGCCATCCGGATCTTTAAGTCAAACAGAGGCGAAAAAACTTCAGGATTTTATGTTTCACTGGGTCATTCAAAAGGCGACGGAGCATGAACTTCCTATACAGATCCATACCGGCTACCTGGCAGGGAATGGTAATGTGCTCGATAACGGGAAACCCGTTAAATTAAACAACCTTTTTTTAAAATATCCTGAGGCGAAATTTGTCCTTTTCCATGGTGGTTTCCCCTGGACGGGTGAGTATGCTTCCCTTGCAAAGATGTTCCCAAATGTTTATCTTGACATAGTCTGGCTCCCTCAGATCAGCAGGCAAGAGGCGATATCATCGCTGGATGTTATGCTGGATTGTGTCCCATATAATAAGTTTTTCTGGGGAGGGGATTGTGCCCTGATAGAGGAATCCGTAGGATCACTTGAATTTGGCAAAGATGTTGTTGCAGAAGTACTTACAAAACGAATCCAGCGAGGACTACTTACAGAAGACCTCGCTTACGAGATCGCCAGAGGTATGTTCAGGGAAAATGCCATTGAAACATTTCAACTGAATGAAAAACTCAGCAGGGATTTTGAACGGATGAGGATGTAATAAAGGAGGTGGAAATTAAAGATAATAAAGTGAAGAATCTGGTTGCGTAGGATACAGTATATGAGAAAATTTGAGCTACAATCTAAGGGATTGCATTAAAAGGAAAGAAAAATTTTAGGAGAATGGCTCATAAAACGCTAAAAACAGGATATTCAGCACTTGCTACCCGATTGAACAAATTCCCTCAGGGAGCCCCTCCCTCAAAACTCTTATTCCAGATCCTGGAAATTCTATTTTCGGAAAAGGAAGCAAGACTAGTTTCCTTATTACCAATCAGGCCTTTCAACTCCAGAAAAGCTTCTAAGATATGGAAAATGGACCTGGTTGATACGCAAAAGGTCCTCAATAATCTGGCTGAAAGGGCAGTATTGGTTGACATACAACAGGATGGAGAGGTATTATATGTTCTTCCCCCTCCAATGGCGGGATTCTTTGAATTTTCAATGATGCGGATCCGGAAAGATATCGATCA
>CBDUCT010000208.1:0-6842 GCA_965365715.1 uncultured Cyclobacteriaceae bacterium
GAGCCTGGCCAATCTGTTTCGTCCGAATAATCAAACGACCATAATGATTGTTGTTATAGGATTAGGAGCATTTCTCATATCCGTAATGTCTTTGATACAAAACAGCCTCTTAGAACAGGTTGAATTTGTGGGTTCTGGTGACCGCTCGAATACTGTGGTATTCGATATCCAGCCTGATCAAAAAGAAGATATTATAGAGCTGGTCAGGGATTATGACTTCCCGGTTCAACAGATTGTGCCAATAGTAACTACACGGATAAATGCAGTAAAAGGTAAAACAGTGAAAGAATGGCAGGATGATACCGCCAGGAATATCCCTAACTGGGCTCTTACACGAGAATACAGGGTAACTTACAGGGATAGTATTATTGGTTCTGAAGAATTAGTTGAAGGTAGATTTTATCCTGATAAATCAGAAATTAATGATAGCGTATTTATATCGATAGAGACCGGACTGGCTGAGCGTATGAAATTAACTTTGAAGGATGAAGTCGTTTTTAATGTTCAGGGCATACCTGTTAAAACCTTTGTGGGAAGTATCAGAAAAGTAGATTGGCAAAGGATCCAGACAAATTTTATGATTGTATTCCCGGAAGGAGTTCTTGAAGGTGCGCCTCAGTTCAATGTCCTTATAACCAGGATTGACGAGAAAGATGAATCGGCAAGATTTCAGCAGGATCTCGTACGGCTTTTCCCGAATGTTTCAGCTATTGACCTCACCCTGATTCTGGAAACACTGGATAGTATTTTCGATAAGGTGGCCATGGTCATTCGCTTCATGGCCTTATTCAGTGTTGTTACCGGCCTGTTTGTTTTATCCGGAGCTGTTATTAACAGCAAGTTTGCCAGATTAAAAGACAATGTATTATTACGCACCATAGGAGCATCGAAAAAGCAATTAGTAAATATGACACTTATTGAATATGCATACCTTGGGATATTAGCCGGATTGACTGGAAGTCTGCTTGCCCTTATCGCCAGTTGGGCATTATCGGTTTATTTCTTCAAGATGCTGTTCTTTCCGGATTTTATCAGTTTAATTCTCATCTGGCTTATTATAATAGCATTAACGGTTATTATTGGCTGGATAAATACCAGGTCAATAGTTAACAAACCTCCACTAGTTATACTGCGAAAAGAAGTTTGAATTTTTTTCAACTAAGTAAATAAAATTAACATTGTTTATTTTTTTTGTTGAATTAGTATTGCGCGAAAACCCGGTGAAAACTTTATGTATTGAATTTTATAGAATATATAATTGATAATTAATATTTTATGATAATTTATATAAATTAATTGTTAAAGTATTTTCAATCGATATGCATTAAGGTTTTATTGTAAGTTCTTTACTAATGAATTTGGTGATTTAAATGATTTTAACAGAAAAAATATCAATAATCACAATGTCTGTAAGCAATTTTTAGGCTTTATTTGCCTTCTGATAGGGAAGGTTTTAAAAATCCTCCCATAAGTTTTGAAAATTTTTTTAGATACATTTTTAAAGATGAGTGAAGCAGGTTATTCTATTAAATCCTATCATGAGGTAGGTCCAATATACAAAAAACTGGATATATTATTAAGTCAGCCCATCCTTCCCATTGACAGGGATGCTATGGTAAAGTATAAAGCCTATTTTGATGATAAATGTTCTAAATCAAAAGAAATATCAGGCAGATCTGTTGAAGTAATTCCGGGAGGTGTGCAGCATAACCTGGCGTTCAATTATCCTTTTCCATTGGTTTTCACGAAGGCTGAAGGTGCTTACCTTCAGGATATCGATGGGAACAGGTATATTGATTTTCTCCAGGCAGGCGGGCCAACGGTTCTGGGCAGCAATTATCCGGTGGTAAAAGATAAGATTATTGAATTATTAAATAGTTGTGGACCATCCACTGGATTATTTCATGAATATGAATACAAGATAGCCAAGAAAATATGTGATCTGTATCCCTCAGTTGACCTTTTCAGAATGCTGGGCAGTGGCACAGAAGCGGTTATGGCAGCCATCAGAGTAGCCAGATTGGCCACTAAAAAGAAAAAAGTAATTAAGGTTGGGGGAGCCTATCACGGGTGGAGTGATCAAATGGTATATGGAATGAGAATTCCGGGTACTGGCAGATTTGAGGCGCATGGCATACCCAGGTCATGCAGCAAGCATACCCAGGAAGTATGGCCCAACAGCATAACCTCTCTGGAGAGAAAACTAAGGATAAATACCGTAAGGGGAGGAACGGCTGCAGTGATTCTTGAACCTATTGGCCCGGAGAGTGGAACCAGACCTGTTGATTATGAATACAATAAAAAAGTTAGAGAACTATGTGATAAATATGGCGCACTTTTAATATTCGATGAAGTGGTTTCCGCCTTCAGAGTCGGATTAGATGGGGCTCAGGGTTTTTTTGGTGTAGAACCTGATTTAACAGTTTTCGGCAAAGTTGTTGCCGGAGGTTACCCCTCAGCCGGAGGGTTGGGTGGCAAGCAGGATTATATGGAATACCTGGCCGCAGGTATCCAGGGCGGTAAGAAACGGGCTATGGTAGGAGGCACAATGGCCGCAAACCCGATCAGTGCTGCTGCTGGTTATTACACCATCTGTGAAATTGAAAAAAACAACGCCTGTGAAAAAGCAGGATTGGCCGGGGATAGATTGACAAAAGGATTAAAGGCACTTATTGATAAATATCAATTACCTTATGTGGCCTATAATCAGGGTTCGATCTGTCATCTGGAGACTTCCGGAGTAATGTTTGTGAAGATCAATTGGCTGAAGATCCTGAAAGTGTTGAAAGATATAAAGGCCAGAAAGCATATGATGGAGGAAATGGGGGCGGCTTACATGGCTGAAGGTGTTGTGACTCTTGCTGGAAGCAGGATGTATACCAGCATGGCAGATACAGACAAGGTAATTGATGATGCTTTAAACCGGTTCGAAAGGGTCTTTAAAAACATAACTGTTTCCAACTAATCCAATTCTAATATATGAAGGGAAGATATGTGATAGCGCATGATGTGGGAACAAGCAGTAATAAGGCTGTTTTAATGGATATTGATGGTAACATCCTGGAATCTGCAACGGTAGAATACGGCTTCCAGTATCCAAATCCGGGATGGGTGGAACAATCCCCTGAAGATTACTGGCAGGCCATCATCAATTCTACTAAAAAAGTGATGACTCATTCAAAAGTTGATACTTCAGAAATACTTGGGATAGTGTTTGCAACACAAGCTATGGGGATAATACCCCTGAGCAAGGATCATAATGTACTGATGAATAACATCACATGGGTAGACGGGAGGGCTGAAAAACAGGCAACCAGACTTATGAACCGGTTTGCCGGCAAAACAGCTTTCAAATCATTCGTGGGAATTGAACTTACCGGGAAAGATGTTATCCCCAAATTAATGTGGTTGAAACAAGAAAGAAAAGACATATACAATAAAACGAATAAAGTACTTGATGTTAATGGTTACCTGAAATTTAAATCTACCGGTAAAGTCTTTGCTGAGTGGTCAGGTGCCAGTTCTTATGCTTTCAATGTGAAAAAAAAGGATTGGGAGCGGATATTTTTTAAAATTGCCGGAGTGGGAACCGATAAATTGCCGGACCTGATACGGTCAATAGATATAGTTGGCGGACTGACCAAAGAAGCCGCAAGGGCGTTGAAACTGGATGAAGGGACGCCGGTGTACGGCGGATGCGATGACACCCAGAGTGCTGCTGTTGGAACCGGGGCCATAGGTGAAGGCCAGGCCCATATCTATCTGGGTACTTCCGCCTGGGTGGGTGTAACGACTAAGAAAGCCCTGAAGTTCAAGCATGGTGCAGCCTGTCTTCAAAGCGCGGACCCTGACATGAATTTACTGGTTGGAATAACCGAATCAGCGGGAGCCAACCTGGAATGGTTGATTGAAAGATTTTACAACTGTGAAAAGGAAGCTTTAAAAACAGAGGATATTTATAATTTAATGGATGAGGAAGCCAGTAAAGTGCAAGCTGGTTCTGAACATTTAATATTTACGCCATGGTTGTTGGGAGAACGCTGTCCCGTATCGACAACCACGACAAGGGGTACAATTTTTAATTTGAGCCTTGAACACACGAGAGGCCATTTTGTCAGGGCTTTGGCAGAAGGCATTGGATATAACTTAAGATGGATCATTGAAAATTATGAGAAAGACTATGGCTTTAATATCCCAAGCCTCAGAATAACAGGTGGTGGATCTCAGAATGATCATTGGATGCAGATCTTTGCCGATGTGATCCAAAGAAAAATTGAAACTACGAACCAGCCAAAAATGGCTGGTGCTATTGGTGCGGCTATGTGTGTTTTTGTTGGCTCTGGAGTTTATAAAAGCTTTGAGGATGTAAATAAGATTGTCAAAAAGCATAAGGTTTTTAATCCAGATCCAGCGAATTTTGAAATATATAATAAACTTTTCACAGATTATAAAAGCATATACCGGTCTTTAAAAGGGACCTATATTAATGCAAATAATAAAAGATTTAATTTAAACTGATTCTCGAAAATGACAATACAGGAAGCCAGGGAACTCGTTTGCAATTCAGGTAAAATGCTCCTTGAAAAAGGTTATGTCTCAGGAACCTGGGGAAATATAAGTTGCAGAATTGATGATTCTACGATGGCCGTAACACCCAGTGGCAGGGAATATGAAACCATGGTGCCGGATGATATCGTCATTGTGAATTATATTGATCACAGTTATTCCGGGGATATTAAACCATCATCCGAATTTAAGCTGCATACTGAGATATACAGGTCAAGAAAGGAAATACATGCCGTTATTCATACCCATCAGATGAATGCTTCCACAGTGGCAGCTGCCAGAAGAGAAGTGCCGCCGATACTCGATGATATGGCCCAGATCATTGGTCCCAGTATCCGGGTGGCTGAATATGCCCTTCCTAATACTAAGAAAATTGTGAAAGCTACTATGAAGGCCTTGAAAGGGAGGTACGCGGCTTTGATGGCGAACCATGGTGCTGTATGTGTTGGCCGGGACATGAAAGAAGCCTTTACGGTATGTGATGTATTGGAGAAGGCCTGTAAAGCATTTATTGAAGCTGAATTTCTAGGAGGGGCAAAGGGAATAAACAAGTTTGAAGCATATATAATGCATAAGTACTACCTGATGAAATATTCAAAACAGAAAAAGAAGTAAATCCAGCCAGTAATGCCAGTTTAAAAAATATCAATTGAAGCATAAGAATCAATCCAAAAAATAAACTAATTGCATTTTTTTCAATTTTTAATGTAATTTTTATAATTTTTCAAATTACTTTTGCCGGATAATTATTAATTATCTCTACCTACGCTTCTTGAATTGTTACCTTAATGTTTGATTTTATTGGGTGTGGTATATATATAAATGTTTGCCGCTGAAAAACAAAAAACCTGATACTTTTAATTCTGCGAAAAAGAATATTGTATATAATAGACAGATGCAGGCTGGTACAAAAAATATTGAACAACCAGAATTACTTTTGCCTGATTATTGCTGGGAGGGACTTTTGGAAAGAAAGAATAACCAGGAATTTGTCCGGGGAAAAGATGCAATTTCAATCGAGCATAACACATATATTTCGGATTTTCTATCAGCATGGTATTATATACCAATGGCAAGAATGACATCCCTAAGTTCAAAATCAGGTTTTGATAGAAAAATATATTTGCATAATATTACTGAAGAATCAGGAATTTTTGCTAAAATTCCGATTTCCAGGATTTATTTAGAGAGACGATGAGAAGATTAACTTTTATATTTAAGCCAAACCTGGTTAAATTTTTAGAGAATTCTCTCAGGTTTTTAGATGGGTCGATGAAAAAGAAGAAGATAATGGTAGTAAGATTTGCAATTCTGTTGATTTTCGCAGGATTTTCCCAGGTAACTGCTGGGAATTTTTCAAATACCTCAAATAATTCAATAACGGTTTCTGTTGAAGAGATCACTGTCACCGGAACCGTTGTTTCCGCAACCGATCAGTCTCCACTACCCGGAGTTAACGTCATTATTAAAGGGACAGATATCGGAACGATTACAGATGTGAATGGTAATTATACCCTGGAGGTGGATGCGGAGGACGCTATCCTGGTTTTTTCTTATGTTGGTTTTTTAAGTGAAGAGATTGAAGTAGGTAATCAAAATGTAATTAATGTCTCTCTGCCTGAAAGCATTGAGGCCCTGGAAGAAATTGTTGTAACCGGACTTAGTATTGAAAGGGATAAGGAATCTCTGGGATATTCGGTCAGCCAGCTTCCTGGCGATGAAGTGAACCAGGTTAAGGCTGATAATTTTGCCGATGCCCTGAGTGGGAAAGTGGCCGGATTACAGATTACGGCCTCATCTACAGGAGTGGGCGGATCAACACGTATCATATTACGTGGGATATCCTCAATTTCAGGCGATAACAGACCATTATTTGTAATTGATGGCATTCCCATGCTATCCGGGCATAATGCTTCTAATAACAACTCAAAAGATAGCGGAGATGCTCTTACCGATATTAATCCGGAAGATATAGAATCAATTTCTGTTCTAAAGGGTGCTGGTGCTGCTGCGGTTTACGGCAGTCGTGCGGCCAACGGGGTTATTCTGATAACCACCAAGAAAGGCGCATTAAACAAAGGATTTAAAATAGATTTTAGTTCAACTTATTTGCGGGAGGATCCATTGGTTCTGCCTGATCTTCAAAATGTGTATGGTCAGGGAGGTTTAAGAGGTATTTATCCTATAACTAACCCAAACAACACAGTGCTTGACCATCCCAGTATCTGGAGCTATGGTCCGAAGATGGATAGCAGTACAGTAATTGGATGGACGGG
>CBDUCT010000209.1:0-6801 GCA_965365715.1 uncultured Cyclobacteriaceae bacterium
TGATTTGCCCACATTTCGTACTTCATCCTTAAACAATGTATTCAGAGGTTCTATAACCTTGAGCTTCATCGTATCGGGTAATCCACCAACATTATGATGCGATTTTATCGTTGCCGAAGGCCCTTTTACAGCCACAGATTCGATTACATCAGGGTAGATGGTTCCTTGTGCCAGCCAGTCGACATCTGAGATCTTATGCGCTTCTTCATCAAAAACATCAATAAACACCTTCCCGATAGCCTTTCTCTTATCCTCCGGGTCTACTTTTCCTTCAAGTGCTTTATAAAACTTGTCACGTGCATTCACGCCATTAACATTAAGACCCATTCCCTTGTAAGAATCAAGAACAGATTCAAATTCATCTTTTCTTAGTAAGCCGTTATCGACAAATATGCAGTGCAACTGTTTTCCGATGGCCTTATGTATTAAAATCGCAGCCACGCTTGAATCCACACCACCTGATAGCCCGAGAACGACTTTATCATCTCCAATTCTACTTTTTATATCAGCTACGGTGGTTTCAACAAATATATCCGGGGTCCAGTCCTGGGAGCATTTGCAGATATGTACCACAAAATTTCTCAGGATGGTCTTACCTTCCAGCGTATGTGTCACTTCAGGGTGGAATTGAATTCCATAAACATCCCTGTTTTTTACTTTATAAGCTGCGATATCAACCGATGAAGTACTGGCAATCACATCAAAATCATCAGGCAGAGAAGAAATGGTATCTCCATGGGACATCCATACCTGGGTATTTATCTGGATCTCCTTAAGAAGATCATAATGCTGGTCTATTTCCTCCAGTCTCGCACGGCCATACTCACGGATCTGTGAAGGTAATACATGCCCCTTGTTTTTATGTGCGATCAACTGTGCGCCATAGCATATGCCCAATACCGGAATGTCTCCAAAATAATGATCGATATCGATAAATGGGGCGTCCTTGTCAAGAACAGAACAAGGGCTTCCGGAAAGAATAATCCCTTTCACATCCGGGGTAATCTCAGGCAAATGGTTAAAGGGGAAGATCTCACAGTAAACATTTAACTCGCGCACTCTCCTGGCTATTAGCTGTGTATATTGTGATCCGAAATCGACAATTATAATTTTTTCCAACATGTATTTGTATGTAAACTAAAAAGCAATATAACTCAATGGATTCTTTTTAAGCAATTCTTTTTTAATCTTCCCACCCAGATGATTGAAATTATCTATACAGGATTTTATTAATTAAATCGTATCAAGCTATATCGATCTACAAAAAAAGCAATGCTGAAGTGCATAAACAATTATTTTTATAATATTTGTGGGATAATTTATTTATATGGACCAGGAAAAGATCATTTTTTCAATGAATGGTGTCGGGAAAATTCACCCGCCCAAAAAGCGAATTCTAAAGAATATTTATTTATCGTTCTTTTACGGTGCCAAAATTGGCATAATAGGATTGAACGGATCCGGGAAATCCTCATTGCTGAAGATTATTGCCGGGTTGGATAATGATATACAGGGCGAAGTGGTATTCTCCCCCGGATATTCAGTGGGTCTTATGGAGCAGGAACCACAGCTTGATCCCGATAAAACTGTTATAGAAGTTGTAAGGGAAGGTGTTCAGGAAGTTACTGACCTGCTCGAAGAATTTGAAAAGATTAATGAGAAATTTGCCGACCCTTCGGTACTTGAAGATCCTGATAAAATGGATCAACTTATCAACAAGCAGGGGGATATTCAAAATAAGATCGATCAAATAGGTGGCTGGGAGCTGGACTCGAAACTGGAAAAGGCTATGGATGCTCTGAGAACTCCCCCGCCAGATATGTTGATAAAGCACATATCAGGTGGTGAGAAACGCCGGGTAGCCTTATGCAGGCTTTTATTACAGGAACCGGATGTCCTTTTGCTGGATGAACCTACCAATCATCTGGATGCCGAAAGTATTCTATGGTTGGAAAATCACCTGCAACAATATAAGGGTACAGTTATCGCTGTTACCCACGATCGATATTTTCTGGATAACGTAGCCGGATGGATACTCGAACTGGACCGTGGGGAAGGCATACCATGGAAGGGAAATTACTCCTCCTGGCTGGAACAAAAGCAAAATCGCCTGAAACAGGAGGAAAAGTCACAATCAAAAAGACAGAAAACGCTCGAAAGAGAACTTGAGTGGATCCGAATGACACCAAAAGCAAAGCATAATAAATCCAAGGCCCGTCTCAGTTCATATGAAAAACTTTTAAAAGAGGAGTCAAAGCAGAAAGAAGAACGGCTTGAACTATACATCCCACCAGGTGAAAGGCTGGGTGAAAAAGTGATTATCTCTGAGAACATTTCTAAAGCTTTCGGGGATAAGCTATTGTTCGAGGGCATGAATTTCAACATTCCTAAGGGAGCCATCGTAGGTGTGATAGGTCCTAATGGTGCCGGAAAATCAACATTATTCAAAATTATTACCAAAAAGGAAGATCCCGATTCCGGAACCATCGAAATAGGAAGTTCAGTGGATATAAGCTATGTTGACCAGGAGCATGAATTTCTGGATCCTGAAAGATCAGTATGGGAAACCATTTCCGAGGGGGAAGAATGGATATCCATGGGCGATTCTAAAATGAATTCTAGGGCCTATGTAAGCCGGTTTAATTTTTCCGGTTCCGATCAGGAAAAAAAGGTATCTGCGCTTTCCGGTGGGGAAAGGAACCGTGTTCACCTTGCCCTTGCATTAAAAAAAGGGGCAAATCTGATTTTGCTTGATGAACCCACCAATGACTTAGATGTTAACACCTTGCGATCACTTGAGGAAGCCCTGGAGAATTTCGGAGGTTGTGCTATAATCATATCGCATGATCGATGGTTCCTGGACCGCATTGCGACCCATATCCTTGCTTTTGAAGGTGATTCAAGAGTATACTGGTATGAAGGGAACTTTTCGGAGTATGAAGCCAATAAGTTGAACCGTCTCGGGGATGTCTCACCAAAACGCATTCGATATAAACCATTAAATTAATGACAGCACTTCGATCTTGGCTTGATTAAGTGGCACGATCAGAAATATAGGTCTGTTTAAGTCCGTTCTGGCTTTAAATGCCGGATTAGAATTTCTGATCTGAATTTGACCGTACTGAATTTAAGCGACGGCTGTAGCAAAGCTCTTGTATAAACTACCCAGGATAAGAAATTTTTGGTGGATCAAATCAGGCCTCCTGCACTTCCCCTTCTTTAAGAAGCCTTCTCAAGATCTTGCCCACATTCGATTTGGGCATCTCAGTTCTGAATTCCACATATTTTGGCCTTTTATAAGCCGTAAGGTTTTCTTTACAATATGCCTTGATCTCATCCTCGGATAAACTGTCCTCCTTTTTCACAATAAAACACTTGACCACCTCGGTTGATTTTTCATCCGGCACACCAATTACACCTACTTCAAGTACTTTGGGGTGTCCTGAAATTACATCTTCCACTTCATTGGGATACACATTGAATCCGGACACCAGGATCATCTCTTTCTTCCTGTCCACGATCCTGAAAAAACCATCTTCATCCATTATACCTATATCTCCGGTTTTCAACCATTCTCCGTGGAACATTTCCTCAGTCTCTTTTTCGCGTTTCCAGTACCCCTTCATTACCTGCGGTCCATTTGCACATATCTCTCCCCTTTCCCCCACTGGTAGCTCATTACCGTCATCGTCCATAATTTTAAGGTCTGTACTGGGAACAGGTAAACCTATTGTACCAATCCGCTCTGTCCCATCAAAAGGATTAATGGTCAGGACCGGCGAAGTTTCAGTAAGGCCATATCCTTCCACGATCGGATGCCCGGTAACTTCATTCCATCTCAGGGCCACAGACTTCTGAACAGCCATCCCTCCCGCTGCAGAGATCTTAGAGCTGGAAAAGTCCAATTCCCTGAATTTCTCCTGGTTCAATAGGGCATTGAAAAGCGTATTTACACCGGTAAACAATGTAAAATCATATTTTTTCAATTCCTTAATGAAGGCTGGAAAATCCCTTGGATTGGTAATCAGCACATTCCGCGCCCCGATCTTCAGCATAGCCAAACAATTTACCACCAGTGCAAAAATATGATATAGGGGTAATGCGGTAATCGCCAACTCTTCCCGCTCAACAATTACCGGTGACAAGACCTTATGAATTTGCTCCATGTTGGAAACAAGATTCCTGTGTGTGAGCATGGCACCTTTAGAAACGCCTGTTGTGCCTCCTGTGTACTGTAAAAATGCCAGGTCTTCTGATTTTAATTGTGGATCTTCCAGTTTGTAGGAAGAATTATGCTTTATCGTTTCCTTGAATGGAATGGCTTCTGCAATATTAAAGTCCGGAACCATTTTCTTTACATGCTTGATCACCAGGTTTACGATGCTGCCTTTCAATCCACCTAACATATCACCGATCCTGGCAATTATTACGTGCTCAATTTCTGTGTTATTAAGTATACTCTGCAGGTTTGAAGCAAAGTTTTCCAGGATCACAAGGGCTTTGGAACCTGAATCCTTAAACTGATGTTCCATCTCCCTGGGAGTATACAATGGATTGGTATTGACCACGACCAGCCCTGCACGGTGAGCACCTATTAAGGCAACGGGATATTGCATTAAGTTTGGCATCTGTATAGCGATACGGTCACCCTTCTTCATGCCAAGTTTATTCTGAAGATATTTGGCAAAATTCAGGGATAATTTATTTAATTGATTGTAAGTGATCTTCGAACCAATATTCTCGTAGGCTATTGCATTTTCATATTTCCTGAAACTTTCCAGGTACATCTCCACAAGTGAGGAATATTGTTCAGGATTGATTTCCTGTGGGACACCTTTTGCATAGAATTTAAACCAGGGATGCGCTTCCATATCGGTCTTTTTGAATTTTACAAAATGTAATCATTATCAGATGAGCTTAAAAATGATTTTATACTTTTATAACAAGTTATTAAAATAATGTAAAATTTTGAATAAAAAAAAGCGATCCGTTCCCCCGGACCGCTTAAACAACATAAACCCAAAAACGAAGAGTAAAAGGTTGGCTAACACATTTTGGTTAGCAAATCCTTAAATTCTAGACTTTATCAAAATTAAAAAAATTATTAATTAATTAAAAAATATTTATTTTATTGCTAAAACTTTATACCATTTGTATATTTGCTGCAATATCTTTAAAAAAATCACAACTGAGCGAATAAAAGATGAGTAAAAATTACGATATTGACAATGTGGATTTAAAGATCCTTGCCCTATTGACAGAAGATGCTAAAATGCCTTATACTGAGGTGGCAAAAAAAGTTTTTGTTTCAGGAGGAACTGTTCATGTACGGATGCGGAAATTGGAAGAAATGGGAATAGTGCAGGGCACAACCCTTAAAATGGATTATTCCAAAATGGGTTATGATATTACAGCTTTTCTGGGAATTTATCTTGAGAAGAGTTCTCTGTATGACCAGGTGATTAAGAAATTATATAATATTTCTGAAATAGTAAAAGTTCATTACACTACCGGCAACTACAATATATTTGTCAAGCTTCATTGCCGGGATACCAATCATTTGAAGGATGTATTGCACGATAAAATTCAAAAGGTTGAAGGGATTGAAAGGACCGAAACCATCATTTCACTTGAGGAAAGCCTGAACAGGCATATACAGTTTAGCGTTTAAAATAAAGTTCAAAGATTTTCATGACCCGCTTTACTTCAATCAGAAGTATTTGAGCGGGTTTTTTATTTTATGAGGTTTTCAATCTAATTTTTCCTTTTTCGAACATAATTAGCAACAATTTGTTGTATGTTTGTAGTTGTTTATAATGATTCTAAATAATAATATCTATGGCTGACAAAGATAATATCCTGGAGGAATTAACCCAGTCCGAATATAAATATGGATTTGTATCGGATATTGAAGCAGAATCAGCTCCAAAAGGCTTGAATGAGGATATTGTCAGGTTCATTTCAGCAAAGAAAGAAGAACCTGAATGGCTGCTGGAGTGGCGGTTAAAGGCATTCAGGCACTGGCAGAAAATGAAAGAGCCCAGATGGCCGAATGTCACCTATCCCGAAATTAACTACCAGGACATTATATATTATTCCGCTCCCAAGCAGAAAGCAGCACCAGAAAGCCTGGATGATGTAGATCCTGAACTTATTGAAACTTTTGAAAAGCTGGGAATCTCACTGCAGGAACAAAAGCGTCTAACAGGCGTGGCGGTAGATGCCGTTATGGATAGTGTATCTGTAGCCACAACCTTCAAAGATAAACTTTCCGAAATGGGGATAATTTTCTCCTCATTTAGTGAAGCAGTCAGGGAACACCCTGACCTTGTGAAAAAATACCTGGGTTCTGTCGTACCTATGAATGATAACTATTTCTCAGCCTTAAATTCTGCTGTTTTCAGTGACGGATCGTTCTGTTATATTCCAAAAGGGGTACGTTGCCCGATGGAACTTTCAACTTATTTCCGGATCAATGCAGCAAATACAGGACAATTCGAAAGAACCCTTATAGTGGCTGATGAAGGATCTTATGTGAGCTATCTCGAAGGGTGTACTGCTCCTATGCGGGATGAGAACCAGCTCCATGCGGCTGTTGTGGAGATTCATGCAGCCAGGGATTCAGAAGTAAAATACTCGACCGTTCAGAACTGGTACCCCGGAGATAAAAATGGAAAAGGTGGCATTTATAATTTCGTGACCAAAAGAGGCATCTGTGCCGGGGCGAGAAGTAAGATCTCCTGGACTCAGGTTGAAACAGGATCTGCAGTTACCTGGAAATATCCCAGCTGTATATTAAAA
>CBDUCT010000210.1:0-6760 GCA_965365715.1 uncultured Cyclobacteriaceae bacterium
ATTAATATCTTCGAATTCCATGACGAATCCGCTTTCACCGGCGGGCCCTGCCGGTCCTTGTGGCCCCTCAGGTCCTGCTGGTCCCTGTGGTCCTTCATCTCCTACACATCCGAAAATGGTAATGATAATTGCTATGGCGATAATATTTGTTATTTTTCTCATGACAATATTTTTTAATTATAAAATGCTAACGTCCAAAAACTGTTCCAATTTTTCAAAGTCAAATAAAAATTTCATTTTAAGCCTGTAATTCATTGATAATTCCGGTTAATTTCTCATCCGACGCTGATCTCAATATGAATCATTCGGTAATCATATAACTAGTTCATGATTCAATACGCCGGATATAATCTACCCACTTTAATCCACCTGTTTGAAACGTTTGATTTATTATAGCAGATTTAAATATCCGATTCTCTACCGCTGATTCATATATTATGAATACTTAATGATCAAAGCCTTTATCCACTTTCTCTCCTGCGGTGACTCGAACAGGAAGACGATTTTGAGGAGGGGGGATAGGACAGGTTGCAAATTCGGTATAAGCACAGGGCGGATTATAAGCTTTATTAAAATCTATGATATAATCTCCGTTTTTACCGGATTTTTCAACAACAATGAAACGGCCCGCCCCATAGGTCTCTAACCCACTGGTTCCGTCGGCGAAAATGGTCTGGAACCTGCCGGAATCACCCAGAGCCCATACATCAAGTCTATGATACTGGCCATTTATCCTGAATCCGACAGCTCCGGAGGAGGTAATCCTGCTTGGGTCACCGGATGTTGTGACGGTTTCAATGACCTTAGGGGTCATATGAGGTTCATATTGTGCCTTTAAACGCCAGGCCGTATCGAGAGGGAAATTATCAATTTTTGTTAGTTTTTCTATATCAGGATTCTCGCTGTCCCTGAGCCTGACATATATCTTATCTACACGCTTAATGATATACCAGGTAAGGGGTCCAGCCTCTAAAACCGTGGGTGAACCACTTTGATCATTCATCAGGGTCATTTCAGTAATAATCTCATCCTTATGCTTAACTTCCACACCAGCATTTATCTGAATAGAAACAACCCCGTTTTCCAGGACAAATGTCCCAATAAAGTCCGGCGTATTTGGATTAGGAAAAACGAAATCATTGGATTGATGTGCCCCAAACGTATTTTTTCCTTCCTGCAACTCAAAAAGCCCGGCAAGACTTAACCAATTCTTTTTCAGACCTGTGATACGCCTTTCCTGCCATGATTCTATTGAAGCAAGGTAATCATTAAATTCATTCGCCCGATTATCGGTCTCTTCCTTTTTATCCGGTTTATCTGTGCATCCGAGGATAAACAGAAAACTAAAGATCATTAGAAATGCCTTATAAAACCTAAATACTGAATCTGTAATATATGCCATATCTTTTCCCCGACCTTAACTTTTATTTTTGGGATCATTATAAACCATACGATGATACCTGAATTTTTAAGGTATCAATGTGGCTGCCAAAAATACGAAGATTTATATACAGAGCAGGATATTTTTAAAAATTGATCTAAGCGAGCTTCATTCTAATCAGAATCTCAAAATAAATCCATGAGCGCAGCAACTAAATTGAACTTTAACTTGTATAGTTGAAAGAAAGATTATGCAAACTGGAAATATTGCGGATTTCAATTCATTAAAAAGCAAAAGTTTTACTAAAACTTATGTAAATTCCGGAAATTAATTGAACATATAAAATCAATTTTAAGTTACTCTATAATACTTGAATAGTTAACAGAATGGCCTGGGAAACAATCCTGAGTATTAAAAGTGGAATTAAACAATTATGTAAAGATCAATCTGATACAGATGTTCCCGGGCAATATATCCATCAGAAAAAAAAATCGACATCAGGATCAGATACATTCGCCGTAAACATTTCTTTTGATAAAAAACCAGCAAAGAGTTCAAAGTTTGATGTAAGTGTGCAAAGTACAGAACCTTTTAAGTGTAAAATAGCATACAGCCGGAGGGTATCCTTGATCAACAGGAATCTTTTCAATTTATATTTACCGTATTCAATCCTGCCTTATTACGCAGCGAAAAATAAAAAAATTTATGTTGTTACTCACTTTGCCCAAACACTCGATGGGAGGATAGCTTCGGCCTCAGGCGATTCAAAGTGGATAGGCAATCAGGAAAACCTTATTCATGCCCACAGGATGAGAGCACTCCTGGATGGGATCCTGGTAGGCTCAAAAACAGTACAATCTGATGATCCATTGTTGTCGGTTCGCCATGTTACCGGTGATGATCCGAAAAAGATTGTGGTAGGAGGGGATCAGTTGGATATAGGGAATTATCAAATTTCAGAAAACGAATTTGTCTCTTTCAGCCAGGGTATAAATAAAGGTACCGACAACTTTATTCTGGATAAAGAAGATGGTATATATGACACATCTAAAATACTGAAATCACTATATGAACTGGGATTAAGAACATTATATATAGAAGGGGGATCTTTCACCACTTCTAGTTTTCTGAGTCAGAATATGATTGACCAGATCCAGGTTCATTTTGCGCCGATTATCTTAGGATCAGGTGTGACAGGCTTTAATTTTGGGGATGCCCGGTATTTAAAGGAAGCAGTATATTTTAGTTCCTTCAGGTACCTGCCACTGGGGAATCAAATGATGTTTATAGGTGAAATCTAAAAAAATGGGTTCTTACAAAGGATTACAACTCTGGCATAATGGAAAGGGACAATCAAGCTTTAGGGATATTACCCTCACTTCGCATAAACTGGTATCCGATGAATTAATTCTAAAATCACATTACTCATTCATTAGTGCAGGGACAGAGCGAACAATTATCAGTCATCCGCCTGATGATGCATCTTTGGCTGAAGAAATGAATGTCCCTTATATGAATGGGAGTTTTAAGTCAGCATTCACCTATGGTTATTCTCTTGTCGGAGAGGTAATGGCAGGACCGAAAAAATGGCTGGGCAAAATAGTCCATGTTATGCATCCACATCAGGATTATGCCCTGGTTAAGGAAAGAGATGTCAGTTCTATTCCGAAAGGGGTATCACATAAAGCGGCAACTTTAATAAGCAATCTTGAGACGGTAGTAAATGCGGTATGGGATTCCGGAGTATCTTTAGGCGATAAAGTGCTTATAGTTGGATTTGGGAATATAGGCGCATTATTAGCTTCTGTAATCAGAAGAATACCTGGAGTAGATGTGGATATTCTGGAAACAGATTTGTATAGGAGAGAAATTGCATCAAAACAAAATTTCAATCTTGTAACAAATGGAGATACTAAATTGAACTATACCATATCTTTTAATACTTCCGGAAGTGGATCTGGACTGCAGGGAGCTTTGAATAATACAGCTATTGAAGGTAAGGTTGTTGAATTGAGCTGGTATGGGCCAAAAATTGTATCCCTGGAATTGGGAGGGAGTTTTCATTATGGGAGGAAACATATCATTTCTTCACAGGTCAGTCGGATTCCGGCAAATAAGAGCCACCACTTTAATTATCAATCCAGAAAAGAAATCGTTATCAGGATCCTGAAAGAAATAGACTTTGATTTCATGACACATATTGAAATTCCTTTTCGAAAAGCTACTGGATTCTATGATAAACTTGTTAAAGGAGAGGTAAATGAAATTGGATTGTTGTTCAATTATAAATAATAAAATCGATGTTTACAGTAACTGTTAGAGATCATATGATGATCGCCCATTCACTGCCAGATCCCGGATTTGGACCTGCCCAGAATATGCATGGAGCCACATATGTCGTGGACGCAGAGTTCAGCTCTGAAAATTTAAATAAAATGAATGTTGTTATTGATATTGGTGAGGCAACAGTATTGTTAAATAATGTTTTGTCAACTTTGAATTATAAGAATCTGGATGAAATAAAGGATTTTGAAAATGTGCTTACAACGACGGAATATCTTGCGAGGTTTATACATCAGAAAATGTCAAAGGAACTTCCGGATAATATTGGTTTAAAAATTACCCTTCATGAATCGCATATTGCTTCTGCTTCTTACCAGGGATAAAACTTAGGATCTGATAACTTGAATTATTACAATTTGCCTGATATCCTTATGCAAAAATAAACAAACACAATATTTGATGATCAAAGACAGATCCTCGTCTAAAAACCTGGTAATATTAACTACACATTTCGGAATGAATTTTTCGGGAGGAAGCACCGCTACCCATGAAATATTTAAACGGCTTGAAGATGAATTTGATCAGATTGTCGTTATCTGTAATAAAATAGGGGATCACCGGTTTAAAAAAGCAGAATTCAAGCTATTTAGTAAT
This sequence comes from uncultured Cyclobacteriaceae bacterium, assembly GCA_965365715.1. Taxonomy (GTDB): domain Bacteria; phylum Bacteroidota; class Bacteroidia; order Cytophagales; family Cyclobacteriaceae; genus JAGTVG01. The sequence goes on from CBDUCT010000210.1 coordinate 4,319, forward strand.
ATATGGGAGGCCTACAAAATACTGAGAAGTATAAGCCACAGGGATATTATATACTATGGCGATTTTTATAATTCGGTACTTTTCGTGTGGGCAAAAAAGAAATTCTATTTTACCTATCATGACAACTGGCCTGAAATGAAAAACACCTCTTCATATGATTATATTAAATCGATTTTTTACATTCCAGCTTATAAGGCAATATTAAGATCAGCTGAAAAAGTTATTGCGGTCTCGAAATATAAAAAAAGGTTCATCGAAAAGTTCAACCGGGAAGTTAAGGTGGTGTATAATGGGTATAATGTTACAGAAGACAAAGATAAAACTCAATTCAGGGAGAAGAATAAAATTATCATGGTCGGTAATATCGACAGGCGAAAGTACCATATTGCTCGGAGACTTTTTAAAAGCATAGATCCGGATTTTAAAGGGGAGATCGATATATATGGACACCTGATCAATAAAAATCTGGCCGAAAAATTAAATTCCTTCTCATTCGTAAACATAAAAGGGTTTGTTCCTTCCATCCCTTATCAATCATATAATTGTCTACTGCATACTTCAATTATTGAAAATCTTCCAATTGCCTTGTGTGAAGCCATTATTCACCATCTGCCTGTTCTTGCATTCGATGTTGGAGGCATTTCTGAAGTTGTTAATCCTTCAAATGGGATATTAGTGCCACCATTCGATGTTACAAGGATGAAGCATTCCATTGATTCTATTCTTTCCGGAAAGCAGGAATTTTCATTTTCAAATAATGATCTGGGAAACTTTAATTGGGATATTACAGCCGGGGAATATTTAAAGATTATGCAATCATGATAGTATCAGTAATTGTTGTATTGTTTTATCTTAGTTTCATGATTGAATTTCTCTTATGGCCGGTTCCAAGCGAGGCCTCAACAGGGCATTTAATGAACAATTGGAGATCTAATAGAACAACACATAACCTGATCTATCTTATTATTTTTATATTTAATGCTCTTTTTACTCTGGCGCCTTTAGTGGTTTCTTTGTATTCTATGTTTTACAGGGATCTGTTTCAGATAGACATATTTACATATATAGGATTAGCATTAGCCATGACCGGCAGGGTGATTTCTGTATCAGGTGCTTACATACTGCATAAAAGCAATTTAGAATTCCTGGTTACGGATTCAATGTTTAAATGGAGCAGGAATCCTATAAGTCTGGGATTATTTATCACATTCTTTGGTTTAATATTGGTAATTCCACATTTCTTAATAATAATTGGATATATCGTTTTTGTTTTAAATATCAACTTTAAAATTAGTATTGAGGAGAAGTTCTTACAGCGAAAATATGGAAAAAAATATCATGATTACATCAGATCCACACCGAAATATTTGATTATATGATATCAAAACAGGAGGATATACAAGTTGCATTCGACGAATTATACAAGACCAGGGGATTCAGATATCTGCGGCCCAGGGAAGCATATGAAATATTCAGGGGCCTCCTTTCACCCGGGAAAGGAGAAAAATTCCTTGATGTAGCCTGTGGTCCCGGATTGTTATTGAAGGAAATGGCAAAGGCGGGAGCTATATCATATGGAATTGATATATCCCCCCAGGCTGTAAATATGAGCAAGCAGTATTGTCCGGAAGCAGAAGTAGTGGAGGCAAATGCCGAGAATCTCCCTTTTCAGGACAAGGAATTCAAATATATCAGCTGTATTGGTTCACTGGAAAGAATGATCGACCGTAAAGAAGCAATCAGAGAACAAATTAGGGTAGCCACAGACGATGCAAAATTTTGTTACATGGTGCGTAACTCAAACCACTTAAGCTGGAAAATGTTCATGAAACCACTAAAATTATATAATAGGAAAGCTCATCAAGATGCAATGGACTATCAAAATTGGTGCGACCTGTTTAAATCTTGTGGTTTGAGAATACTTTCCGTCTACCCGGACCATTGGCCGTATTACAGGCTGAGAAAACTGATACCCATCTGGAATAGAAATATTGATTACTCTAAAATACGAAAGTTCCCATTTAGTTTGAATCGGGCATATGAATTCATATTTGTTTTAGAAAAAGATGACTGAAACAAAAAATATTTATGATAATCTGATCGGTTTTGAGTCCAGAAATCGAAAGGGAAAGCCTTATCCTGTTCATAAAAAACTGATCCGGCCATTTGGAAACAAGAACCTGCTTGATTGGTTGATAACAGTCGTGGTATTCAACGAGGAGGATTATGTGCTTGATGCAGGCTGTGGAACTGGTTTTACCCTTTTCTATCTACATGATCTGTTCCATATCCGGGGAACCGGCATCAGCATAAGCTCAAAAGAGGTAGATTATGCAAGAAAGTATACTCAAAGAAATGATCTGGGAAATTATTTAGAATTTGAGCGCGGTAATTACTGTACCCACAGCATGCCAGGGTCCTATGCCAGGATCCTGTGTATAG
>CBDUCT010000211.1:0-6754 GCA_965365715.1 uncultured Cyclobacteriaceae bacterium
ACAATAGAAACCCCTGATTTGAAACCTTCTGCTGCTTCTACTCCAGCCTGAACAGTTAAGTCTTCAAACTCAAAATTACCACGGTTAATGTATAATTTGTTTGATTCCATATTGGAGCTAAAATAAATATCCTCTAGCCCATCATTGTTGAAATCACCAATACCAACTCCGCCTCCGTTGATCAGGTATAAAAAATTATTATAATTCAGGCTGGCAGATTCTTTGACATTATTTGAGAAGGTAATCCCTGATTTTTCCGAGGAAACTAAAGAAAACAGCGTAACCGGTTTTTTGCTGTCCTTCGTACAAGAAAGAATGGTTAAAAATAGAAAAGGAACTATTAACCAGTTGACAGCATTAAAAATACCAAACCTGTATAAATGAATCATTGACGACCATTTAAAATGCAACTATCATTAAAATTGTGAAAGGAGATTCCTTCAAATTTATCATTATATGCCACAAAGTTACATGATTGCCTTTAAGTAAATCAATTTATATTAGATTTTGCTTATAATTTTCAAAATGTGGATTTACTGTATGTTGGAATTTGTTTACAGTATTAATTTTTTTGGGATATTACTCTGATTTTAAGAATATCAAAGAGAATCAATGATTTCGTTTCATAAATGCCCATACGAATATCGGGTTGCGCTACCCATCCGGGAACAGTTTATTAAAGGACTCCATCAATTAGGGTACGCATATGTTCCACAATATTCGATAAAAATTAAAAGCTTACGGTCAGGGTTTTGTTGTCCTCTCGTAAAACCGGATCAAGGTTATCGATAACTTGATTTTGGCCGTCTTCAGGATTCATAATGATTACCTCGTACTTACCTTTTTCAAAGACTTTAGGTTTGAAGTTGGACGTGGAGATCCGGATCGAATAGACCAGCTCCCCCGTTTCCTGATTTGACACCTGAATAACTGGATTTTCAATTCCTTGAATTATAAGTTCAGGCAAATAATATTCAGCTTCTCTGCCGTAATTATCCAACTGCTGAATGGTTACCGGCCAACCCGGATACTGTTCACCTGTCGAGGGATCATTAGGATCAGCATAACGGGGCCAACATTCCATGGTGATGGACCGGTTTGATTTATCAAACTTAATGATACCGTATCCTGAGGCTTTCCGGTATAATTCAGTTCTTCCTCGTGCAATTTCCTGATCTGTCAGATCCAGATGCGATTTCGGATTGGCAACCGCATAAATATTGATCCTGTTCCCAAATGCATCGAAAAACTCTCCTGTATATTCTGGCAATGCAGGATTCCTGTTGATGCCGGGCTCTTCCGGGATCCAGGAGCGGGTCCAGAAATTAGCAATTGATGGAACGCAAAATGAATAACCCGCATCATTAAATTCATCGATCCCATGGTGAATTACTGTTGCCAGGTGCTGATCACCTCCGATCAAAAAGGCAAATCCTTTCCTTAACTCGTCCAGCGCCTGGTTACGTCCTGACTGGGGCCAGCCATTGGAGTCATGGTCTTTTGCTGGTTTGCCCGGATTAATATTGCCTCCTGTATGGGTCGATGAGAAGATGGTCTGACTTATCGCGGCCTTCATATAAACATTTTCCCAGTCACATACCCAGTCTTTTATAAAATCAAGCTGTCGGTCACCCAGTATCTGGCCCTCCGGAATGTGCGTTCGGCAGGGAGCGAATCCTTCACCATGAACAGTCCTCAGGCTATCCACTTTTTCAGCAATCCGTTCTATATATGGCATAGGTGTTTTGAATTTCCGGTCTTCGAGGATCGCAAAACTGATACCACCCCATTTTAACTGGGTATAATAAACACCGATACCTTGTTCCACCGGGGTTGGATCATATGAGTCAGGAAGATGAGCGGTCTGAGTACGTTCCACCATCTTGACCCAGTCCACGGGCATCCAGTAGCCGCCCTGGTTGTATCTCGGGTCCCATCTGCCTTCAACGGGCGGTTCACCGGGAGTTTTCCTGCCACCCCATCCCCAAATATTACCCTGGTAAACATCATGGTCATCCGGTATTGAAATGGTGGGTATATTTCTGGTTAGATCCCGGTATGCCCAGCACCATAAATACCATTTATACAAGAGATCCGGATATGGGTTATTAAATGCAGCTGTAGTGGGATTGCCTTCATAGATCTGATCCCCTGTAAAAACCAATAGATCAGGTTGTTGTTTTTGTACGTTTGCAGTCAGATCTTCATGTGGAAACCAGACATTATTAGCGGTCCATTTTGATTCAATTGCGGTCACGCCTACATCAAATGAATTTTGCCCGGCATCTTTCAGTCGCCGACTGTCTGCATGATGAGCGATATTCTGGTTGCCTGTGAATGCTGCCACGGTTATTGTTTTTTTATCTATCGGATTACGGCGTATTATGCCTTCGAAATATGATTCCTGTAATTCACCTTGATGCAATGCGCCTTTATACGTGACCCGGTATCGGGTATCTGTTGTATCATCCCAGTTCGGGATTCTGAAAAGCGCAGTGTACGAAGGCTTTTCAATTTGGCTTTCAGCAATATTCTCCCAGGATGATTTCTCATCACGCCATGTTTCAAGAAAAACGGAAGTTGGATCATCGTCACCAAGAACCGGAAATTGTACAGTTAGTTTTAATATTTTCTCATTCAAAGTGTAATAACAGGATAGCACCGGACCAAAAAATTCATCCGGATTTTTAGATATTCTTGGCCCTGATACTTTCCAATCCTTGAACCAGTAACTGGCTTTGTCATTTTCATTTCCCGGATGGGACACCAGGGCGACATTTCCTGTCAGCATTTCTGATGCAACATCCGACATCCTTATTTTCCCAACAGCGTTGCTGATTTTATCTGAGACCTTTAAGATCAGTTCACCTTGGTCACCTACAGGTAGATAGCTCAATTCAAATAATAGCTCACTATTTTTATCGAGTGGCACAGCTTGTTCAGAAATTACTTCAAAGGGCAACTGAGGGTATCCTTCCCGGGTCATATCCTGAAAGATCAACTTTCCTTGTCCGTTGATCCCCGCAATAATTCCACCGCCCTTCCCTGGACCATGGTGTATGAGGGCAGCTCCACGGTGATCAATTTCCCCAAGCCCTGCCCCGACAAGAAAACCACCCCAGGTATCTGTTGACAGTTCTTTGTTGCCACTGGCGACACCCAGTGTGACACTAGTCGCAAAGGCCTCGTTGATTTTTCCAACATAAAGGGGAAGAAGATGAACCGTACGCATAGGCTTAGTTGCGGAACTTTCAACACAGACAAATTTGCCATTCCTGAGTTCCCAGTCCTGCAGTCTATTCGCCCAGTATTCAGGACCGATCCACATACGTGAAATATTTTCAGGCAAATCGCTTTTAAATGATGGGTTACATGAAAAAAGCCCCGTGAGTAGAACTGTAAGGATCAGGAATACATATGTCTTTTTCATTTGAGATACCATAAAATTTATATTCATTTTCTTTCACTTATTTTTAAGTTTAATCCTGCAATTTGACGGGAAATAAAATTATAAATAAGTATTCTGACATTCATTGTAGGTTACTCCGGAAATACAATATTACCCAGCATTTCCTTCCATCTGGGATCGTCTCTTTGGGATTCAAAAGTAGGTTTTACCCTGAGCCAATGGATTTCCATTTCATGGCCCTGATATGACTTCTCAAGCCATACGGAAACTTGTTCTTTCTCACCCATCTCCTCCAACCATTTGCAACCATGTTTTTTTAAAAGGGGTTTCTGAAAATGCCAGTTCTTTTCAACCAGCTGGTAAGCAGCAGTTTCATCTTTACCCACGAAGGCTGAGTAACCGACAATGTCGGTAAACATAATTGCTGTTGACTGACGAGTATCGGGCATAGTATGACAAGATAGGGAAAATCAATGATAATTTACTGAATGTCCTCAAGTTAATGTAGAATAATTCAGACTTAAGTTAAGTCATGCTTTCCCAATATTCAAAAGGTATATTATTCGTGTGGATGACTGAATTTTCCTTTGTCATTCCATTTTACACTGGTTTTACCCCCTAATGTTATTATTTCGGCCAGGCTAATTTCAACTATGATAATATTGTTGAATTCATTCCTGTAATTTCATTCGCCTGATGCACTGAATTTTTAATTCGCTAAGTATAACTTCATAATTGACTTTTGTTATTTAAAAATAGTTTTCACTGGATCTCAGTCTGGCCTTATACGCCAGCATAATACTTAATATCTGGTAACAATGCGGTTGGGTACCCGTATTAAATAAGTAGGATTAAACCAATTATTCAATGGATATAACTAAGCAAGCAAAAGAGCAACTTGAAAAACGAGTTAAAAAGATCGAAGACTTTATCGCAAACAAAGGTGTCGGATCTGCACAGTTGGCCAAAGCCAGACGCGTGCAACGAAACATCAATCTTGCTATCTTTCTTGGTAGCTTTATTACACTGGCAGGGATTACTGTTTGGGTATTACACAATATGGACAAAGAATAAATATTCATCTCTTGTAAAGATTCTGCAATGATTTTTGAGATGTGCTTTTAACAAATCCCTCAACACTCCTCTCATAAAACCAGGACATATAAACGGCCACATAAAAATCAGCAATTTGTATTACAAATAGACAAAATAAAAGGAATTAACATTTTTGCTAACCCCTTGGTAATGTGTTGTTTTACAGGCGTTATTGATTTTTTATGTATACTGTGGAATACTGTATAAATGAAATACCATTAGATCTATTAAAATCCAGGTATGAATTTATTCCTGATCATCTCCTAGAGTTTTTTTTACTCTGTCGTATTCTGGATTCACCGCGACATCTGACCATTGCGTCAGCACTCCCATTAGTGCCTCGACCGACTCCGTATATTGCCCCTTATCATCCGTTTCTTTTATCCATACTTCAAGAAGGACACGATGGCGGTTCAATTCACTTTCAAATGAAGGATCATCAGCCAGGTTGTTAATTTCATGCGGATCATTTTCCAGATCATAAAATTCTTCAGGAACCCTTTCTTCAGACCACATAAATGCCTGAATCTCATTCATTTTTCCATCCTCATAATATGCCTTTATATCCTTCGTGAACTTCATGTTATCACGATATTGTGGTTGCATAAATGGACGATCAGTCAGGAAATTCCTTATGTACTTGTATCGACTCGTTGTTACCGCTCTTACCCGCTCGATAGTATAATCACATCGGTCTCGCGCGCTAATCACAAATTCCCGGGGATTACTTTCAGCGAGCAAATTATGGCCTTCCATCCAGTTAGGAATTTCAACACCTCCCAGAGCAAGTGTCGTTATAGTAATATCAATTCCACTAACCAAATCGCTCCTTACTTGTCCTTCTTTGATTCCCGGACCAGCTATGACAAATGGCACCTTAATACCTCCTTCATACAGCCATTGTTTATGCCTGGGCAGCTTCATGCCATGATCTGTCCAGAAGAAAAATACGGTATTTTCATATAACCCTTCCTTTTTAAGCTCTGCAATTATGTGTCCCACCTGATCATCAGTCAGCCTGATATTATCATAATGGTGTGCAATTTCATTTCTGACCTCAGGAATATCAGGATAATAGGGCATAACACGCATTGAACCCGGATCTGTAAATACGATATGACGTCCTACTTTTACTATAGCTTTTGACGAATCAATCCTGGCGCCTTTGTATTTTCCATTGCCTTTTCCCCCAATTAGTTGGATTTGCAGGAAAAGGGGCTTCCCTTCCTGCCTGTCCGTAAGCAAATCAAGTGAAAATCCATAGCTAGGCTTATTTACATCGTATAGTAACTCTTCTCTGTTATCCGTATAATAAGCGCCACTTCCATAAGCTCCCGATCTTTTTTTAAGTTCTTCTTCGTTTTGAGTAGGCCAGAGAAAGTTAAAATCATTTTTGGGACCATTGTTTATTACATGATATCCGTTCTTCCTCATCAGCTGATATACTGTCTTGACATGTCCGGGAAGTTCTATTTTCTCTTCTGGTATTCGCTGTCGCGAACTTCGATGGTTATGCACTCCCAGGGAGGTCTGCATGGCGCCAAGGGCAATAGCTGATCTCGTTGCTGAGCAAACCCCTGCCGGCATGTATGCGCGATCAAACCGGATTCCTTCCTGTGCAAGCCTATCAATATTTGGTGTAGGAACTGTATTATCCCCGTAGCACCCCATCCAGTCATTCATGTCTTCAACAAAGATCCACACAATATTGGGTCTTGAATCATTGGACTGCTTTTTTTCAAAACATGATGAACTTAACGCTGATATTACAACGAATAAAGCGATTGCCTTATAAATACTAGTTTTCATTTGCTACAAAAATATATCTATTATTATCCAGGTAAAGATATTCCGATTTAGTTCAAGTTTGGCCTTTTTGATTAGTTTATAAGCCTTTTCACTTAATTCAGGTTCTTTCTCAATAATTTTTTTCTCCTCCTCAGTTAACTGAATCTTTAAATGATTAGCAATATTCATGGCTATATCTGATTGAATATTAAAAATATCTCCAAACGGTCGGTTGTATATTTCTGACCAAATGTGATTATCATTGTGGGCCCTACTGGATTATTCGTCCGCTCAAGTCATGCGCACAGACCCTCATGAATGCTGTGCATTTCGAACCAACTTGTTCTCATCAGCACTAATGCCAGTAAAACAGAAAAGGCCACCTATCGGCGACCTTTTCTGTTTTAGTGGGCCCTACTGGATTCGAACCAGTGACCCCCTGCTTGTAAGGCAGGTGCTCTG
>CBDUCT010000212.1:0-6709 GCA_965365715.1 uncultured Cyclobacteriaceae bacterium
TTCGGAAACATTGGGTAATTTAAAGTATAATCCCCCGACAAATACTATGTATTGGAAGTTTACATTTTCTGTCCCTGCAATCCTTTCGATCATTAAATTAGCAAAAACATTATCAGCTGATACCTTAACTGGCATTATTTCAATCGGGTCACCCCCTATGTTGCTGGTTCTAAGGGATACGAGTACATTCCCTGAATCATCAACCAGGGAAATGTCCAAATCATTCAGAGCCCCTGCATTGTTAACTCCTCCCAATGATTTGTACACATCATCCCATTGCAGGGCAATAGTATAAATCCCAGCTTTTTCGAAATGAATGATCTGATCTATTCCTTCTGCTCCAAAATTATGATAACTAGGAAACTCAATATCTGGAGTAAATTGATCAGCAAATCCAAAATTTCCAAAGTTTCCAGCTGATGAAATGTAAGTGATTTCATCATTTGAAACAGCATTTACAGCTTGAGCAATCAATCCGTCCTGAAAAAAGGGTTCCGTGAGATGTGTTATATCATCCACAATGACATCACAGCCTAGATCCCGAAGTATATATATTCCCTCAGCCATATGTTCAACCCCTTTAAATCCAGTTCTAAATGTAAGATCTGCAGCTGGGGCTATGTCATGAATGATTTGTAGCATTGCTCTTCCTTCATCCACAACATAGAAATGTGATCCAAAATTACTTGAAAAATCCTCCGAGACCTCAACGTAAGGAAGATCTCCATTATCAATATCAGACTGGGCTTTCTGTTTGGCATCATAACTGTCAGACATGACACACACTTTTACCCCACTTCCATCTATTCCCGTAAAAGCTTCTCTTGACTTGTCTGATCTGATTGCGATATCCCCCTGGCTATTTACTATGCCGCTCTTAAGGATAGGAGTATATACAGGCCTGACAAAGCTGATTGGACCATCAGGATCATAATTCAGATCTTTCAGCTGTGCCATTGGAAATAATACTGTAATGATCAAATCATTGTCATCCCTATAATCATCATAAACCTCTGCATTAGCAAACCCATCCAATAAAGAGAGAATGAGAGGTATTTCATCCACACTTTTTGCTACAATCTCAATCTGCACGCGATCTTCACTGATCATATAGATGGCATTTGAAGGCACGCTTCCGAATTTCTCAAACTTTTCCTGCAATGAAGTAAGTTCTGGCCCAATTATACCAACTTCTCCCAAAGGTGGATCATACAATGGGGTGACAGTACCTTCTCCAGGCACAATACAGGGGCCCACGTAATCCCCATGGGCAAGGTGGGCTTCTAAAGATGAAATGCTGACTCGTATGGTATTTCCGTTATGACAAATCGTTACCTTTTTATCAGGATCTCTTTTGTCATTCTGTGAAAAAGTAACAATCGGCCATAAAACTAATAATAAAACAATCAATGTTACAATGGGTGATATATGTCGTCGATCCATCTGAGGTGACAGACATGTAGGAAAGAAATACATGGGTAGTTTGGTTTAAATCATAAATCCAACCTGGCACTAAAAAATCCTCTTCTAATAATTAATTCTATTAGATAACTAAGGAATGTCAGGTCAAAGAATAATGCTTTGGTTTAGCTAAGGCGAAAGGTTTTGGGTTTCCGCCATCTATTCAAAAAGTACTAATTATTATTCGAATTTCCTAGTTTTTTTTGATGGAATTTAAGTAGTGCTGCGCAGCCAATTTCCAACCATTATGCTGATCAAGGATATCTTTAATTGTACTTATGAACCGGTTAATGTATACAGCAAACAATAAATATGTGCGAGTACAATTAGCCGAACCCCATTGTACTACAATTATTTTTGAATTGGTCGAACAAAGCGATACTTTTACAGGTTCTAACTATAGATTTAAATGTATTACGCTATGAAACTGGTCCTTAAAATTCTCTTTTTATTCATGTCAGTGTTCATTAATTCCTGCAACCTGGGAGGTTCAACCGGAGATCTGAAAGCTGATATCGACGAAAATAATGTAATAACCTCTGAAAATTTCACCTATAGCATTGATACCATTACCGATAACCTGCAAAAGCCGTGGGTACGCACAGGTCTTCCAAACAATGATCTCCTGGTTACTGAAAGATCCGGGGAAATAAGAGTAATAAGAGATAACCAACTTCTGGACCAGAAGATCTCAGGAGTTCCGGAAGTATATGCAAAAGGGCAGGGGGGATTGTTCGAAGTAAAACTACACCCCGATTATGAAAGCAACGGATGGTTGTATGTCAGTTATGCAGCTGTGGGAGATGGCGGCGGAAATACTGCTATAATGCGTGCAAGGCTGGATGGATTTAATCTTGTGGATAAGGAAATTATATTTCAGGCCCTTCCTTTCAGGTCCGGTGGAAATCATTTTGGGGGACATATGGAGTTTGATGAAGAAGGATATTTATTTCTTTCAACCGGAGAAAGAGGGAGTCGAAATAATGCCCAGACATTATCTAATCAAAGTGGAAAAATCATACGTATTAAAGATGATGGCAGTATTCCCTCTGATAATCCATTCGTAAACGATAACAATGCCAGCCCGGAAATATTCACATACGGGAATAGAAATCCACAGGGTATGGTAGTTCATCCAGTAACGGGTGAAATATGGACTCATGAACATGGTCCAATGGGTGGTGATGAAATTAATATCATCAGACCTGGTTTGAATTTCGGATGGCCTGAAGTGACTTATGGGAAAAACTACGATGGTACTACAATTACTGACGTAACTTCACGTGATGATGTGGCTCACCCACAACATTACTGGGTTCCTTCAATTGCTCCCTGTGGAATGGAATTTGTTACAAGTGATCGATATCCTGCATGGAGCGGTAACCTATTAGTAGGTTCCCTGAAATTCAGGTATGTTGCTCGTCTTGAACTTGATGGAGAAAAAGTAGTCAGTGAAGAAAAGATGATAGAAAACCTGGGTAGAATAAGATCAATAGAACAAGGTCCTGATGGTTTAATTTATATTAGTATGGAAAGCCCGGGCATGGTTGTTAGATTGATGCCTGAAATGAAATAGGTCTCTCAACTTTTCATGCGATTAGGGCTTTAAAACAGATTTTTAATAGAATTGAGGTCAATTTAGTTTACATAAAGCTGCAATTAGTCCTTTTAAAGGTCTTTCTTAATGCCTCAATCTCAAATAATTACAACGGTAGAGTTAAACAATAATATTTAGTTCCAACCATATATTGAATCTCACCATCAAAATCAGGATAGACAAAATCAATCATTTTTTGATTGTCAAATGTGGCTCTATAAAACTTATAAGCATAAATTAAATTATCCAGTATCTTTATCACAGCCTTCTCCAATGTGGCATTAAAATGCAGATAAATTCTTCATGTAATTAATATGAATTCATCTGTATGAATATTATCTTCATTAAAGAAAATATCACCCTTATCTTAAGTTTTACTTACTTTTCTTGAAATATGGCTGCAAGCATACAGGATACTACACTGACACCCGCGACTCCAGGTAAAAGGATCCTCTCAATAGATGTATTAAGAGGATTTGCGGTTCTGGGTATATTAATTATGAATATCCAAAGTTTCTCCATGATATTTGAAGCTTATATGAATCCAACCGCATATGGAGATCTTAATGGACTTAACAAATGGATCTGGATACTGAGCCATTTGCTGGCAAATGAGAAGTTTATGACTATTTTTTCAATGCTTTTTGGAGCGGGAATTCTTTTGTTTGTGGATAAAATCCGAGCAATTAATAAAAAGCCTGGTCCCTTGCACTATCGTCGGAATTTCTGGTTACTATTGTTCGGAATGGCCCATGCTTACCTGATATGGTATGGTGATATACTGGTAGCTTATAGTTTATGCGCTTTCTTTGTTTATGTATTCAGAAATAAAAAACCTAGTACATTACTAATTCTGGGAGTGGTTTTTTTCTTTGTTCCGGTATTTATATATCTCTTTTTTGGATTTTCATTGCAGTTCTGGCCGAAGGAACAATTGGAAGCGAGTATACAGAATTGGAAACCAGGTATTGAGGCGATACAGGAGGAAATTGAAATAATGCAGGGTACCTGGGCAGAACAGATGACAAAACGGGTACCAACCACCATCTTCATGCAGACATTCCTGTTCTTCATATATATGTTTTGGCGTGTTTCAGGCCTGATGCTAATTGGTATGGCTTTATATAGATGGAAGGTCCTAACTGCTGAAAGATCTTCACAATTTTATGCAAAAATGCTATTCATTGGCTTGATCCTGGGATATTCAATAGTGGGTTATGGTATATTAAAAAATTTCAGGATGAACTGGGTATATGAATATTCAATGTTCATTGGGAGCCAGTATAACTATATCGCAAGTGTCTTGGTTTCAATAGGTTATATAGGCCTCATCATGTTGATCTGTAAATCAACTGGATTCAATGGATTTAAATACGTTTTTTCGGCAGTAGGAAAAATGGCCTTTACGAATTATATTCTCATGTCACTTATCTGCTCTTTTTTATTTTACGGACACGGGCTTGGTTTATATGGACAAATTGATAGAACCCATCAGATCCTGATGGTTTTTGCCATCTGGATTATTATGATGATCATATCACCATTGTGGTTAAAATATTTCAGATTTGGGCCTATGGAGTGGTTATGGAGATCACTCACTTACTGGAAAATTCAGCCAATGAAGAAATGATACTTTTGAATTAGGTTGAACCATCGACATTTACAGATCTTATTTCAATGCTTACCATCAATCAAGCATTTATCATAATGTTTAAACAATTCGGGGTTTCAGGTTGATTGTTACGTGATCAATTTTCAATCTTAGCTGTGGAGATATTATTGAAAAGTGCTTTTCGGAATCTTGAAACTTGTTCCTCAAAAGAGTTTTTTAAGTTAAGTTCAGTGATGCCATCATTTTCATTAAAATTTTCCCATAAGGATGGTAATGAGAGTACTGCTACGATATCACCTCCTTTTCTTCCCATATCGAAAATAGCAGCATCGAGTACTTTTTTGGCTCCTCTGGCTCCTGGAGCAGCAGCTAGTAAAAACATCGGTTTGTTTTGCCAGACATTTCGGTTGATCCTGGTTAGCCAGTCGAATAAATTTTTAAATACTGCTGTATAATGTCCGTTATGTTCCGCAAATGATATAATGATCCCGTCAGCATTATCAATATTTGATTTGAATTGATAAACACTTTCTGGAATTCCCGACTCCTTTTCTATGTCTATACTGTAAATGGGCATATCAAAATCGTTTAGATCCAATAAATTGACAGATGTGTATTTTATCTGGGATCCAGCATAATTTGCTATCTTCTTATTAATAGAGTTTCTGCTGTTGCTGGCCCCAAAGGCCATTATCTTCTTCATAACCAATTCTTTTCTGATTAAAATCCATTCTAAGAGTATAACTGTAACATATTGCTAAATGTTCATCCGGGTAAAAATATTACTAATGCTATTTCCATTATACAGAATTATGCTTTCAATTCAGACATGAATGTAACTTAAACATTTATTTGGATTCAAATAAAAGATCTTTCTGTATAGAAATCTTTTAAAGGCGAAGTACTTACCATTGGATTTTAAAAAAGAGTTTAAATAATATGGACTATTATTTTTCCTGATATTTTTCCATTAACTTCATAAATGGTTTCAATAAATCGATCGGGACAGGGAAAATCGTTGTTGAATTCTTTTCAGAAGCCACTTCTGTAAGAGTTTGAAGGAACCTTAGCTGAAGTGCTGTTGGTTCACCTGCGATATTATCAGCAGCCTCACGTAATTTTTGACTTGCCTGGAATTCGCCTTCGGCATGGATCACTTTTGCCCTTCTTTCACGTTCGGCCTCAGCTTGTTTAGCCATCGCTCTCTGCATTTCAATCGGTAGATCTACATGCTTTACTTCTACGGTAGATACTTTTATTCCCCATGGAGCCGTTTGACTGTCGATTATCCGCTGGAGTTTGAGATTTATCTTCTCACGTTCAGCCAGTATCTCATCAAGCTGGGATTGTCCCAGGACACTTCGCAGTGTTGTTTGAGAAAGTTGAGAGGTCGCATCAAGGTAGTGCTCTACCTCTACAATGGCTTTATTTGAATCAAGAACTCGAAAATAAACCACCGCATTTACTTTAAGAGAAACATTGTCTTTGGTAATAACATCCTGTTCAGGTACATCCATTACTACCGTTCGAAGACTGACACGCACCATTTTATCTACGATCGGGATAAGTAATATCAAGCCGGGACCTTTGGAACCGACCAACCGGCCTAACCTGAAGATCACTCCTCTTTCATATTCTCTCAGAATACGAATTGCACTGGCTAGAATAATAATAAAAAATGCAATTATTATACTTGTATAAACAGAAGTTAAATCCATGCTTTCCATAATTTCGATATTTTTACGTGGTTATGATTTCTTAACGAATAACTTCAAATCTTCTATCCGGACTACCTCGATTGATGCGCCTTTTTTCAATGCACCTTCTTCGCTTTGAGCGGTCCAAATTTCCCCGTGAATGCTCACCTTACCGGTGGGATTCAGATTAGATAAGACAATACCTTTTTCTCCAACCATACCTTCTGAACCGGTTGCGATTTTTTTCCGATGTGCCCGGATACCAAACGCAATTGCAAAGAGAAAAAATGCTACAGTCAATCCTACTACCAGAATAATTAATTCCATTGAGATTGTGATTAC
>CBDUCT010000213.1:0-6705 GCA_965365715.1 uncultured Cyclobacteriaceae bacterium
AAGCTGAGATTATTTCGAAAATTTCTGACCAGACAGGCATTGATAAAGCAGATGTACAAGTAACTGTAGAAGCGCTTTTTAGTGTGGTTAAGCAATCAATGGCTGAGGGAGAAAATATATATGTAAGAGGATTTGGAAGTTTCGTTAATAAAAAGAGGGCCAAAAAAGTGGCCAGGAACATTTCTAAAAACACCGCCATAATTATAGATGAACATTTTGTTCCAAGTTTCAAACCTTCCAAGGTATTTATCGAGAAAATTAAAAGTAGCGATAAAGTCAAAAGCAATAATTAATAGTTCTTTTGCTTAATCAGGATTAGAGGGGAGATGCAGAAGCACAGGATTATACTCATATTATCATCATTGGTTTTGATTGTTGTTCTATATTTCCTGCCAAGGGTAGTTATTGACAATGAGCAAGACCAGGCTATTGGAAATTCTTCTTCTGATCAGGAAGAAAACGAAGCTGATGAGGCAGACAGGGAAATACTGAATTTACATTCCACTGAGATAACAGATGAGGATAACACGAAGATAGACAAATTCAAAACCGAGATTGATTCCGAGGGATCTGATCGTCTTGCATTAGCAGATTCTCTATCAAGGATTTATTCATCTTACAATCAATTTGACAGTGCAGCAAAGTACTTGGAAATAATTGCTGAAATAAAACCTGATCCCGTGGAATTTGAGAAAACCGGGAATGCCTATTATGATGCCCTGGGATTTGCCATGGATAAGGAATTGGCAGATACCTACAGCGATAAAGCAAGATATTATTTTGAAAAGATTTTGGAGGATGATCCATCCCGGCTGGATATAAAGAACAAGCTGGCCATGACATATATATCTTCTTCAAATCCAATGCAGGGAATTACATTACTTCGGGAAATATTAGAGACAGATCCTGAGAATGAAAATGCTCTTTTTAACATGGGTATTTTAGCAATTCAGTCAGGACAATACGAAAGAGCTAGTGAAAGATTTAAAAATCTAGTATCTTTGTACCCTCAAAATCTTCAGGCTCAGTTTTATTTAGGATTGTGTTATTTTGAATTAAGAGAAAAAGATAATGCAAGGAGACAGTTTGAGTTGGTTAAAAGTATGGAAAGTGATCCGGCGGTTTTGGCAACAATAGATGGATATCTAAAGGAATTGAACTAATAATATTATTTATATTTTAAAAATATTTATTTATGCCTTGCGGTAAAAAAAGAAAACGACATAAAATAGCGACGCACAAAAGAAAGAAGCGTCTGAGAAAAAACAGACATAAGAAGAAATAATTAAATTAGATCTTCTTCGATATCATATTTAATAAGGGACAATAATATTGACAATACCTTGAATAACAATCTAATCGTTAATGCAACACAACAAGGATGTCGGATAGCCCTGGTAAAAAATAAGGATCTTGTAGAATTTCATTACGAAGAAGAATCTAGACGATTTAAAGTAGGAGACATTTATCTGGGAATAGTAAAAAAAGTAGTTCCTGGTTTAAATGCAGCATTTATTGATATAGGATTTGACAAAGATGCATTCCTGCATTATCTGGATCTGGGTCCACAGGTAAGTTCATTAAAAAAGTATACTCACTTTGCGCTTACCCGGAAAAACACTTCTTCTAAACTTGCTCAATTCAGGCTTGAACCTGATATTGAAAAAACAGGCAAGATCACTCAGGTTTTAACAAAAAACCAACAGGTCTTAGTACAAGTTGTAAAAGAACCGATCTCCACAAAGGGGCCGAGACTTTCATGCGAAATTTCTTTGGCTGGCAGGTATGTTGTGCTTGTACCATTTTCCAATACTGTCAGTATATCCAAAAAGATTGCCAACGCTGATGAAAGGAACCGTCTATCCCGTTTGATCAACAGCATCAGACCTAAAAACTTTGGTTTGATTATCCGAACTGTGGCCGAGGGTAGAGATGTTGCTGAGTTGGACAGTGATCTGAACAACCTCATGAAAAGCTGGTCTAATGGGGTGAAAACCCTGAAGCATGCCAGGCCAAAGGCAAAAATAATAGGTGAGGTAGGCAGAGTTTCTTCCCTTCTCAGGGATATGCTCAATGAGTCTTTTGATATGATCAGTGTGGATAGTAAACCCATCTATGACGAAGTAAAATCATATTTAAAGCAGATCGCACCGGATAAAGAAAAAATTCTCAAACTCTATAATGGCAAATCCAAGATTTTCGAGCAATTTGGAATTGAAAAGCAATTAAAGACTTTATTCGGACCTACGGTAAGTCTACCCGGAGGAGGATATATTGTGATCGAGCATACTGAAGCCTTACATGTAATTGACGTAAACAGTGGAAATAAATCCAATTCGGAAAAGAATCAGGAAACCACGGCATTGAATGTGAATATGGAAGCTGCCAGAGAAATTGCCCGGCAACTTCGGCTTCGGGATATGGGCGGAATTATTGTGATCGACTTTATTGATATGCGCAATACTGAAAATAAGAAAAAGTTATTTTCAGCAATGAAGGAGGAAATGAAACTCGACCGTTCTAAATTCACAATATTGCCATTGTCGAAGTTTGGCCTTATGCAAATAACCAGGCAACGTGTGCGACCTGAAATGAGTATGCCAGTACAGGAAAGTTGTCCGACCTGCAACGGGACCGGGAAAGTTTCAGCCACTATTCTTGTTTCAGATAATATTGAGAAAAACCTTGATTTTATTCTTTCCAAGCAAAATGAAAAGAAACTGACCCTGGCCGTTCATCCATATCTTTATGCATACTTCAAGCAGGGATTCTTTTCTATTCGTATGAAATGGTTTTATAAATACCATAAATGGGTGAATCTGGAGATGGACTCTTCACTGAGTATTTCAGATTTCAGATTTCTAAATGGGATGGGCGAGGAAATAGAGATCGGATCATAATTCCCGGACATGACAGATAAATTAGAAGCTATAAAGAACAGGTTCATTGAAGTTGGTGAAATGCTGGTTCAGCCCGACATCATGTCTGACATGAAAAATTATTCCAAACTAAGCAAAGAATACAAGGATCTCGAAAAAATAGTGAATAAGTACGATGAGTATCAAAAGGTCCTTAATGATATTGAAAGTGCAAAAGCCATGCTGGAGACAGAAAAAGATCCTGAATTCAGGAATATGGCAAAGGCAGAACTAGATGAACTCAATCCTGAAAAAGTCCATATTGAAGAAGAACTTAAGCAACTTCTGATCCCAAAAGATCCCAACGACAGTAAAAATGCCATACTTGAGATCAGGGCTGGTACTGGAGGTGATGAAGCGGCTATATTTGCAGGTGACCTGTTCAGGATGTACCAGAGATTCTGTGAAAGGATGAAATGGAAAATGAACCTCCTTGATTTAACAGAAGGCACGTCCGGAGGGTATAAGGAAATTATATGTACCGTATCCGGTGAAGATGTTTATGGAAAGTTAAAATTTGAATCTGGGGTGCACAGGGTTCAACGGGTACCGACCACTGAGACTCAGGGACGTGTACATACCTCTGCGGCAAGCGTTGCTGTATTACCGGAAATGGAGGATGTAGAGGTTGAAATTGATATGAATGATGTCAGAAAGGATACCTTTTGTTCGTCGGGGCCTGGTGGACAATCTGTGAATACCACTTATTCTGCAATCCGGTTGACTCATATCCCATCAGGTATTGTAGTTTCATGCCAGGATGAAAAGTCTCAATTAAAGAATCTTGATAAAGCTTTAAAAGTATTGAGGTCCAGATTATATGAAATGGAACTTAAAAAGCACAATGAGCAAATAGGGGAAAAGAGAAAATCGATGGTTGGAAGTGGGGACAGATCTGATAAGATACGCACATATAATTTCCCCCAAAGCCGGGTTACTGATCACAGAATAAATTATTCTGTATATAATCTTCAATCTGTTATGGATGGTGATATTGAGGATTTTATTGAGAAGTTGAGAATCGCGGAAAATGCCGAAAGGCTGAAAGAGGGACAGTCTGAAAATTAGGTTTGAAAGCCAGTTATATATTTTATTTGATCGTATATTCAATCATTCTGCTATCCTGTGTGAATGACGATGAAGTCATTTCTGAAGATTCCGGATATCAACTTAGCTTTTCCACTGACACAGTTACTTTTGACACCGTTTTTACATCTATTGGGAGTGTTACCAAGCGGTTCATTGTCCGTAACCAGAATCCTAATGCCCTTATCATTGAGAATATATTTGTAGGCAAGGGGAATGAATCTCCGTATTCTATAACCGTATCCGGATATGAATCGAATATTGTTGAAAATCAACAAATTCTGGGGAATGATAGCCTATTGGTACTGGTAACCGTAGAGATCGATCCCTCGGATGAATCTTTGCCATTTATAGTCAGGGATTCTATTGTGTTCATTACGAATGGTAATGTTCAGGATGTTAAACTACAAAGCTGGGGGCAAAATGCAATCTTTCTTGGAAATACTGTTCTTGAGTGTGACGCTCAATGGTCTGCAGATCTACCTTATTTTCTGTTTGGATCAATTTTAATTGATACCCTGTGTACCTTACAAATTGAGAAGGGCGTAAATATATTCTCCTCTTTTGAAACATATATTTTCGTGAGGGGCACATTGCAGATTAACGGGGAAGCAGATGCACGGGTTGTCTTGAGAAATGAACGGCTGGAGCCTGAATATGAGAACATTCCCGGACAATGGGGTGGTTTCATTTTTCTGGAAGGAAGTAATAATAATCTAATTGAATATACCGATATCAGAAATGTTCAATATGGCATTCGATTAGGTACGCCAGATACTGATTCGATTCCTGATATAGTTTTGAAAAATGTTCGGATTGAAAATTCAGCAGTAGCTGGCATTGCAGCTTTCAATTCAGATCTCCTGGCTGAAAATACACTTATCAATACTTCAACAGGCTACGTGGTAGGTAATTTCGCAGGGGGTTCTTACACTTATAATCATTGCACTATAGCTAATTATCCTGTTGCTTTTTTCAGCGGTGATGCTGCCTTTGTGGTCACAGATAACCTGGATCTGGAAGATGGTTCTAATTTGTATCACCCAATAAACATTTCCTTATCAAATACTATTGTCTGGGGTAACCTCGAACAGGAAATTGTACTGAATCTGTCTCAACCTGATCAATCCAACATTCAGACGCGGAACAGTATTTTAAAAACCTCGTTAGATATCCTTGAAGGGGATGGAACTTTTTTAAGTACAGAAACAGAATTTATGCAATTCAAGGATATTGATAATTATGAATATACACCCGATTCATTATCACCTGCCATCGATAATGCTTTGGGGTCAGAAATGGAATATGATCTTTTTGGATTGCAAAGGGATTCCTTACCTGATATTGGAGCCATAGAATATTTATTGAACAATTGATATGAAATTTTTTCAAAAAGAAATGATCCTCCCGAGGTATCGAAGGGGGTTTCATCTGATCACCGATCAAATACGGGATGAATTCAGTGATATAAAAAACATAGATATAGGAATTCTGCACATCCTTGTCAAACATACCTCTGCTGGAATAACCATCAACGAAAATGCAGATCCAACGGTGCGACAGGATTTTGAAAGTCATTTTAACAAATCTGTTCCTGAAAATGCACCCTATTATCGTCATAATTATGAGGGTCCGGACGATATGCCAGCTCATATTAAAACATCTATTGTTGGTAATGAAATAAATATCCCCATTACCAAAGGAAAGTTAAACCTTGGAACCTGGCAGGGAATTTACTTTTGTGAGTTCAGAAATTATGGGATCAACCGGCATATAGTGCTGACAGCTTATGGGGAATAGTATATTTTTTTAAACGATAATACCTCCAAAAGAAAAACCGGGATATTAATATTTATTATCCTAACAAACGTATGGCTTAGAATTGTAAGTCAGGATAATAAATCCGTTATTTTTAAAATTTCGACTTTAAATACTGAGCCGTATAACCGGTATTTTTCTTCACCAGTTCCTCAGGCGTACCTTCAAATACAATATGTCCTCCATCTTTATCGCCACCTTCCGGGCCGAGGTCAATGATCCAGTCAGCAGATTTAATGATCTCCATATTATGTTCGATCATTATTACAGAATTCCCCTGATTGATCAGGCCCTGGACCGACTTCAGTAGTTTATTGATATCATGAAAATGCAGACCGGTCGTGGGTTCATCGAATATGAATAAAATGTGATCATGTGAAGTAGTTTTTCCTTTACCGAGAAAATACGCAAGCTTCACGCGCTGTGCTTCACCACCACTCAGAGAATTTGAAGATTGACCTAATCTGATATATCCTAATCCAACTTCCTGCAATGGCCTGAGACGATTAACAACTGCGGTATCCTTATCAAAAAAATCAATAGCTTCATCAACCGTCAGGTTAAGTACTTCCTGAATATTCTTCCCTATATACTCTACATTGAGAATCTCATTTTTAAACCTGCTTCCCCTACAACTGTCACACGTAAGGTAGATATCAGCCATAAATTGCATCTCTATTTTAATAATACCCTCCCCCTGGCAAGTTTCACATCTCCCTCCATCCACATTAAATGAGAAATGAGAAGGCTTATATCCACGCTGTACCGACAGTTGTTGTTCAGAAAATAACTTACGTATAGCGTCATAAGCTTTAACATAAGTAACGGGATTGGACCGGGAGGATTTCCCGATGGGATTCTGATCAATATATTCAACCTGGAG
>CBDUCT010000214.1:0-6687 GCA_965365715.1 uncultured Cyclobacteriaceae bacterium
GTATATCGAAAGGTCTCAATACAACCGTGAAGATCCGGAAACACAAATTTGTTTACCAAAATTAAATATTATTATAGGAGGTTAATATACCCTTTATCAGAGATGAACTGAATCCCTGATGTTCCATTTCATTCAGTCCGGCTATGGTACATCCCATGCGCGTGGTTACCTTATCTATTTCATATTCAGGATGTTCTCCACCCTCTATCAACAATCCGGCTGCGCCCCTGACGGTTTGAGCAGCGATCAGTTGAGCAGTGGCCGAATCAAATCCTATTTCAATGCCCCCCTGGCTGGCAGCCCGGATGAATCTCAGGGCATAGGCAATCCCGCATGCAGCCAGTACTGTTGACGCATCCATAAGCTCTTCATCAATTTTAATAGTTTTTCCCAACTGATCAAATATAGAAAACACGATGTCTTTATTTTCTGCGGAGTCATCCCTAGTGGAAATACATGTCATTGATTCCCGGATGGCTATAGCCGTATTAGGCATAGCCCTGAATATATGAACATCAGGACCACAGTATTCCTTCAGCTCCTCAATTTTAAGACCAGTCACAACGGAAACCAGAATCTGATCCTTTTGTAATAAAGGCCTGATTTCAGTAATCACTTTCTCTGTCTGATGGGGTTTAACAGCGACAATTATCACCTTCTTTCCTTTGACCGCATCTGCATTATTACTGGTGACAATGATCCCTTTTGCCTTAAGGTCTTCAATAAGATGCACTTTCCTTCTTGTCATCGTAATATTTGAGGCTTTGATCTTTTCACTGAATAATAAGCCCATGGCAATAGAACGCCCGAGATTACCTCCGCCAATGATCCCAATATCATATGCTACCATAGTTGTTTATAGATTAATGATAAATAAGATGCAATTTATGTTAATTTTTCAATATTTTGCTTGTGCATATGTGTAAATGATAAGAATTATCCTGAGATTTAAGGGTATTTATAAATTGAAAAGCACTGCCAACATATCTTTCTTTGTCATATCGCTGGCCATACTATTCAGTTCTCTGATCCCCCCGGATTATTTCTGGATTGCAGGATTCCTGGCTTACGGTATTCCCGCTATCCTTTTTATCAACCTTATCCTGGCCGTTTGGAGTGTCTATAAAAAAAGGAAAAGTGCCGTATACCCTCTGGTGGTGCTGGTACTCGGTTACGGTTTCATACGGGATACTTTTAGAATTCATAATAATGATACTGTTGGGGATCTTAAAGTGATTACCTACAATACCAGGGTGTTTAATGTTTATTTTAATAATGGAAAAGATACTTCATCAGTAAGGAAGATGATCGACTGGATAAACAATGAAAATGCCGATGTCATTTGCTTCCAGGAATTTTATAATGATCCGGGATCCTCTAATTTCAACACATTGAAAAAAATAAGGGATTACAATGAATACAATTTCTATAACAGTCCCAAAGTGACCAACAGGATAGGGGCGGAATTTGGGGATATCATATTCAGTAAATATCCAATCGTAAAAAATGGGGAAATAAGTTTTGGAGAGAATACCCTGAATAAAGTCATTTATGCAGATATCAAGGTTAAATCTGATACCATCAGGATATACAATATGCACCTTCAGTCAATGCATATCCGGGAAGATGAATTGATCAATACTGAAGATTTCCAACTGGGTTTCAAACAACTGGTATCAAATCTTAAAAATGGATTCATACAAAGGGCCAGGCAGATCCGGATCCTAAAAAAAGAACTCAAGGCGTGTCCGCATCCGGTAATACTCTGCGGAGATCTGAATGATCTTCCCTACAGCTATGCCTACCGGAAACTGGATGCTGATTTAAACAATGGATTTACTAAAGCTGGGAATGGTTTTGGCTTCACATTCAACGGAAAATTATTCTTTTTAAGAATTGATAATCAATTTTTCAGCAGGGATTTAATGATCCATTCCTACAAAACCCATCGCGATATGAAATGTTCTGATCATTTTCCGGTCTCAGCCACCTATTCACTGCAGAACGTATCAGATTAATTTAAAGAATCCCCGATCTTATAATCCGGATCAGTATTTTTGCCAAATAGAAATTATGACTGTCAAGAAGGATATACGTGAATTAAGTGATGCCGAAATTACTCAAGCTGTTGAATCCCTGGGAGAAAAGCCCTACAGGGCAAAACAGATCAGTCATTGGATATGGGCGAGGTCAGTGACCGATTTTAGGGATATGACCACTCTTTCAAAATCACTTCGTGATAAACTAATAGAAAAATTTGAATTCAGACCTGTCCATTTAGATTTCCAGCAAAAAAGTTCCGATGCAACCATTAAGGTAGCGTTTAAATTATATGATGACAATATCATCGAAGGCGTACTGATACCTTCGGAGGACAGGATGACGGCCTGTATATCGTCTCAGGTGGGTTGTTCATTATCCTGCAAGTTTTGCGCTACAGGCTACCTTGAAAGACAAAGAAATCTTACACCAGGAGAGATTTATGATCAGGTGCTGTATATCAGGAAACTAGCACTGGAGCATTATAATATGCCATTGACCAATATTGTATTTATGGGTATGGGCGAACCCCTTCTTAATTATAAAAATGTCATGATGGGGATTGAACGCATTACCTCTCCGGATGGTCTGGCCATGTCTTCAAAAAGGATTACTCTGTCAACTGCCGGTATCGCGAAACTGATCAAGAAGCTGGGGGATGACAATGCAAAATTCAAGCTAGCGCTATCCCTGCATGCTGCAAATGATGTAAAAAGGAATAAGATCATGCCGATCAATGAAAGCAATTCACTAAAGGTGCTGCTGGAAGCATTGAATTATTATTACAATAAAACCAAATCCATGATCACCCTGGAATATATCGTATTCAAGGACTTCAACGATACACTGGAGGATGCGAGGGAGTTGCTTACGTTTGTCAAAAAGATTCCTGCCAAAGTGAACATCATAGAATATAATCCCATCGAAATGGCATCCTTCACAAATACTGATGAAGACAGGCTGGAATCTATAAGGGACTATCTTGAGCGGCACAGGGTGAATGTAAGGTTAAGAAGAAGCAGGGGAAAGGATATTGATGCAGCCTGTGGTCAGCTGGCCAATAAGCGCTGACAGAATTGAATCCATTTCATTGAAGGATCAGTGATGATTATTTTTTAATAAGACGGGCGTTAGATGTATAAGGAATGCCGGGGCAGATGGTGGCTATTTCAGACTAGCCAATTTTGGCCAGGCACATTGTAAGAATCACGTTTCCCTACAGCTTATTTTTTACTTGCGTTAAATAATTTCTGTTTCTCCTCCTTGGTCAGGCTTTCATATCCTCCTTCAGAAATTTTATCCAGGATAGTATCTATTTCATCCTGATTGATGTTTTTACTCTTCTCAGTCTTAGCCGCACTTTTTCTGCCTTTACTGGATTCCGTACTCTTATAAGATACCTTGATCTTGGGTTTTCGTACAAACAGACTCTTTAAGAAATTGATAAAACTTATAATTGGTTGACCGAAGTCATTTCCCTTTTTAAGTTGTTGTACATAGAGAAATCCGATCAAGGCTCCTCCGAGATGCGATAATTCTCCACCTGCATTGGAACCATCAATATTAAAAAAAGATAAAAGTACATAGAAGATGGCTATATATTTGATCTTAATGGGGCCAAGGAACAAAAGGAAGAAAGTATAATTTGGCATAAAGGTGGCTGCGCCGACGACAACTGCAAATACTCCGGCAGATGCACCCATTAGAATTGATAATTGAACCCGGTCATTGTAAAAGGGGATCAGGTTATAGATGAGTATAAATAGAAATCCTCCAATAAGTCCTCCCAGAACATATAAGTTGATCAGTTTGTTGTTTCCCAGAAATTCATAAATGATTTTCCCAAACCAGAAGAAGAACAGCATATTAAAAAGGACATGAAAAAAGCTTTCATGGGTGAAGAAATAGGTTATGATGGTCCATGGTTTTACCAGGAATGCAGGAATATCAGATGGTAGCGCAAGCTGGTTAATGACCCAGGCATACACTTCGGGATTAGCAGAAATTGAAGTGAATACTCTGATCACATTAATCAGAATAAATACAATTGCATTAATCAAGATGATCTGGATAAGCCCGTTATCCGGCTTTTTCCAGGCTGTCTTAAATTCATCTAAAAAACTTTGTCTCTGCATAGGTTTAGTGATATCCTTTTTTAGACCAACTCCTTACAAGTATAAACGCAAACAACATGCCTCCCAGATGCGCAAAATGGGCAACATTATCGCCGGGAGCCTGGTTAATTACAGAATACAACTCGTAGGCGCCATATAATAAAACGAAATATTTTGCTTTTATTGGAATTGGAGGGATCAATAACATTAAAGTTGTATTAGGAAATAACATCCCGAAAGCCATCAGAATACCAAATACCGCTCCGGAAGCACCCACCATAGGAATATTGGCTTTTTGCTCATAGATCTTTTCCACGATATAGGTGCTCTCTTCCTCCAGCTGGGGATTATCCGGATTTGCTGCATATTGATCTATCATTCTTTCAAGATCATTGTTCAGGTACCAGTGGTCGATGATGAACTTATTAAATTTTTCAGGATTGGGATCAACCTGATAATACATGGCATCATTTTGAACCTTGCGTGTTTCAAAATAATTTATACCTGAATAAAGTACGCCGGCTCCTAAGCCAGTTACCAGGTAAAATATCAGAAAACGCTGTGAACCCCAGGTTCTTTCAAGCCAGGGACCAAAAATAAACAAGGCCAGCATATTCCCGAAAATATGACCAAATCCGGCATGAATAAACATATAGGTGAAAAACTGGTATGGCCGAAAGGTCTCGGCGTGAATATATCTCAGACCGCCAATGCCAATCAGATCTATATTAAAAAAACCTTGTACTAAAGCTAATACAATATTTAGCAGCAACAGGTTCTTTACAACAGGGGTTAAATTTCCAAACATTAATATCGATTCTTAAAATATCCTTCTAACTGTTCCAGTTCCAAAATAATATATGTTGATTCTCCATAAGGCGAATAATTCGGATTTTTGCAGCCGAACAAGAGGTCGATAAGCGATCTGCATTCTTCCTCACTCAAAACCTTGCCTTCCTTGAGGGAAGTATACCTGGCAATCGACATAGCCAGATTCTCGAAAGTACTGATCTCAAGTTTCTTTTTATTGAGCTTAAACTGTTCCACAAGACCTTCGAAAACCTCCTTCTCATTGATATCCGACATTCCGGAAGGAATTCCGTTTATTACAATGGAATTTTTCCCAAATATATTAAAATCAAATCCCAATCTGGTAATTTCCTCAGCTATATCCATTATCAGGGTATAATCCCCCGGATTTAACTCCAGTGAAATTGGAAACAATAGTTTCTGAGTTGTTCCTGAGTTAGCATTGAGATTATCCAGGTAATTTTCAAAAATAATCCTTTGATGGGCATAAACCTGGTTAATTATCATGACACCTGATTTTACCGGGGAAATTATATACTTCCCATGAACCTGGAAGGTATGAGGAAAAAGATCCTCCTTTTGAAGAGAAGACTTATCATTATCTGTATGAATGACATGTAAATCACTTTCGATAGTATATCGATCTTCTGTGCTGGCTGAATTGGTATTATCTGCCTTTTCGTACAGGTCTTCCCAGTTAGATAAATTTGATTTTTCCCTAGGATCCACTCTGAATCTTTCGTAATCCAGCTCCTGGCTTGTTTTCATGGATTTGTCACCACCAAACTTTGTGCTCAGGTCCAGATTGATGTCCATATCATAATCAAGACTTGGCGTAATATTATGCTGACCAAGAGATTGCCGGACAGCGGACATGATAATCCCATAAACAGTCCTTTCATCAATAAATTTTATCTCAGTTTTTGTTGGATGAACATTCACATCTATATTACCTGGATCGATTTCAATAAACAGCACAAAAAAGGGATAATAATCCTTGGGCAACAGGTTCTCGTAGCCGGTCATGACCGCATGATTCAGATAATTGCTTTTAATAAAACGCTTATTCACGAAGATATACTGTTCCCCCCTCGTTTTTTTTGCATGTTCGGGTTTACCAATATATCCTTTCATATTGAAATGCGGTGTGTCTTCTTGTATGGCCAGCAATTGTGATTGATAATTCTTTCCAAACAGGTTCACGATTCTTTTTACCAGTTTCCCGGTTGGTAAACTGTGAACTTCCATATCGTTCTGGAATAAAGAGAATGATATATCCGGATAACTCAAGGCGGCACGTTGAAATTCCTCAATAATATGACGCATTTCAACCGAATTCGATTTCAAAAAATTCCTTCTCGCCGGAACATTATAAAATAAATTTTTAACTTCCAGCGATGTTCCATCAATAGTGGCCGCAGGTTCAGAATCTATTACTTTTGATCCCTCAATACAAATGGATGTTCCTAATTCCTCATCCCTTAATTTTGTTTTAAGTTGTACCTGGGCTACTGCAGCGATTGATGCCAGAGCCTCACCCCTGAATCCCATAGTTTTTATCCGGAATAAATCTTCACTAGTTTTTATTTTCGAGGTAGCATGTCGTTCAAAACACATCCTGGCATCGGTAACGGTCATACCCTTACCGTCATCTATAACCTGGATAAGGCTTTTGCCGGCATACCTGACAATGACCCTGATATTGGAAGATCCTGCGTCAATA
>CBDUCT010000215.1:0-6684 GCA_965365715.1 uncultured Cyclobacteriaceae bacterium
TTTCAGGCTATCTGCAAGCATTTGTTGTTTAAATTCCATTTGTTGAAGTTGCCTAACCGTTTCTTCATTATGAAGACTGTCAGTTAAGGTGAGAAATGTTTCATGATACTCCAGTGCACTGCCAGCGTTTCCAAGTGCTTTATACGTTGTATACAGACATTCACATGCACTTATCTGTTCCTGAATGTCACCGGTCTCAATTGATTTTTCATATCCCAATTTGCAGCTCTCCAGTGCTTTTGCATGGTCTGATAGAATATTAAAAAGATTTCCCTGATAAGTATAAATGGAACTTAGTATTGCATTATAGCCAATTTCCCTGGCAGCCTCCAGGCTTTGCTTGTAATATCTCCTGGCCTCAGCATATTCTTTACGCTTCATATGTATCAGTCCAATAGCAAGGTAACAGTCTGCCACGAGATCTTTTTCAAAATAATTCTGGCATATATCAAGGCTTTTTTGAAAATATTCCATAGCAACAGGAAGGTCCTGTTCTTCCAGGAAACATTCCCCTATATTGAAATAGCCTATTGCTCTGCCCCTGTGTTGCTCAAATTGCTCATCAATGCTCAATCCTTTTTCGTAATATTCTTTTGCCTTTACATAGTCTGCCTGCTGAAAATAGATGGCTCCCAAATTAGTATAAATCTCACTATGTATTCTAACGTTCTCTGAATCCACATCATACTCAAAATATGTATTGAAATATTGAATGGCTTTAGTATAGTGGCCCTGGTGATAAAATATTGCACCTAAACGAAGATGCATGTCAGCTATATCTTCCTTACTATCTATAGCTCTGTATAAATCAATTGCCTCGAGGAAATAATCTAAGGATTTTAAATAATCGCCCTGAAAATAATAATTGACTCCAATGTCCTGGATTGCATTTGCGATACCCATTGTATCCTTGATCATCTCACTCTCATTCAAAGATCTTTCATAATATTCATGAGCTTTTTGGTATTCATGCTGCTGAAAGTAATTTCTTCCAATCTTGGCGTAAAGAATGATCATATCAGGTTTGAGATCATACTCTTTTAAAATTTCCAAACTGGAATTGAAAAATCCCAGGGCTGTATCGAATTTGTATATATGCTGATAGTATTCTCCCTTGATCTTAAGTGCATGGGCATAATGATTAATTAACTCCCGGCTATTCGATTTATTTATTATCATATCAGCCAGCACATTTGCACTGTCAGGATGGGTTTCGAGGTAGATCTCTGATAGTTCACACAGGGCGTCAATCCGGACAGAATCTGATAAAGATTCATCCTCCCAGACTATCCAAAAACTATCGGTATGCTGGGCTGAGACAGACAAATTCTGCAGCATAAAGACCACCAGGAATATTATTCTTGTCATTTAATTCTTTTTGAATCTATGGAGGAAATTGATCTTGGTATATTTAATTTTTCAGACCAAGCATCAAGTATAGCTAAATTTTATATATAAACCATTAGCAATTATAAGATGTTTGAAGAAATTCAGGAAAGGTATGTGTGATTGTAGGAGAATCCTTAATTCTGTATCGCGAATTATGCCCCCTTTTTAATGTTTGCTATAAAATAATTCTTCAGATATTCCCTGCCAACCTGAGGTGCAATCATATCGTGGGTCATGACTGTCATAAAGAATTCAACAGGGCCGTATGTTTTCTGACCGGTTAATAACCTCATCAGCTTCAGGGATATGTCCCGGATCCAGATTGGAATGTGGGTGATCTTTTCCTTTTTTCCAAGCACCCGGAATGCCATGCCGGCGATTTCATTTTGAGTGTATATTTCCGGTCCGCCTACCTCAATTTCTTTCTCACTGCTATCCATTTTACCGACCATAAATTCAGCGAGGTCCTGGCCATGGATCGGATTGCTTTTGTAATGACCATCACCAATCAGATACACTTTGCCTTGCATGGCCATATTGAGCACTTCCTTTATATCAGAGAAGAAACCATTCGGCCTTATTATGGTATAATCAAGACCGGAAGCCATAAGGTCCTCTGCAAAGCGCTCTTTCGCTTCGATCATCTTTAAGTTTTTGAATAAACGACCATTCAGTACTGAGACGTAAATGAATTTTTTAGCACCACTCGTAATGGCTTCGTTCAACAGGTTTTTGTTGGCCTGGTAATCGACGTCCATATACTTCAGCCCATCTTTCTGCCTGGTAATGCCAATGGATGAAATGACTACATCCGTATCCGTGCAAATACCTTTCATTGTATCAGGCTGGGTTATTTCAGCTTTAATAATCTTATCTATAAAATCTTTAAGGTCATCCAGTTTTTCAGGGGTTCTGGCGAGGGTTCTCACCTGATGGCCCTGCGTATATAAAGCCTTGACCAGGTATCGGCCAAGATAACCTGTTGCACCGGCGACCAGTACTTTTTTCATTCTGTTATCATTTTAAGTTTAAAAGGAAATCTATGTCTGAGTTAAGTATACATTTAATGAGTAATGCTTTTCTCACTAATGTTTTTGGCAATAACATTGTTATCGTAAAATGAATCCAGCAATTCATCCAGATTTGGTGTCTTCATTTTCGATCGCTCTGTCAGCTTTCTAAATTCATTTCCCAGCTCGAGCATTTCATCGCCGGCGGCATTTACATGCATCATCATGGCTACTTCTGCAAACTTCGAATTGAAAACCTTTTTCAGAATGCTGATCAACATACCTTCCGGCAACCAATTGAACAACCTGAATTTGATATTGTAACTTCTGGTCCATCCCAGTAATTTTAAAACTTTTCCACCCTCCTGTACGGCCCGGATATACTTTCTTATTGTATCTTCATCCTCAGCCAGTTTATAATTATCCCCACTCTTCAATAATGCTCCTCCTACTGGAAGGACAAATGCGACATGATATTTAAGCCAGCTGTCAATATCATTTACAATATTGACGGGTATGCCGGAAGTTTTAAATAGATTCTGGATCTCTTTAGTTCGTGGCTTTATCGTGCCATCAATCTCGCCCAAAGTAACCGCCATTCTCTTGCCATTCGGTTTTTCACTGTCGATATAGTGTACGATGTGGTCCATTCGGGAACCTCCGCCTCCGGGGAACCCAAACAATATCTTTTCCTCAGGCAGATAATTCAAATACTCATCAAATCCATTCGCATTATTGCCCATAAAAAGGAAATGCCTTATATTCTTCATCCCTGCCAAATCCGGCAACAACTTTTTTATACTGTTCTTTCTCATTATTACTATCCCCAGATCATATGTGTCCTCACCATCCAGGGAATTGGTCAATTTTAAATTATCTATTGTTTTTTCCCCGGTAAATTCATTGACCAGTACGATACCGTTTTCTTTCAGAAAATGATAGTAATTGTTCCTGGCGAGTAGCGTTACATCCTTACCTGCTTTGTGAAGCAATGTTGCGTATAATCCTCCGAGTGGTCCTGCACCGATTATTAAAGTATTCATTGGTTATATAGTTTTTAAATCATACTTCATTTCATGCCATACCTGGTGATTCAGCAATCCAAATTCTTTCAGTGATGCTGCCAGATGATGCCCCAGTTCACTTCCCGATGTATCCGGCTTTCTGGATTTGTAGAGGAGGTGTATGCTAAAATCACTTTGGACGGCATAACACCGGTAGATCCTGATCTTTCCCTGATTCTGTCCATCCCTGAAAGATTCGATCAGGGATTCGAGTGCCCTTTCCAGTTTTTCCGAGTTGTTACTCCCGGTTCTTATTTCTATAATTTCAAGCCATTTAGTGGTATTCTTCATCATGTGGATCTTGTAATGTCAATGATAATATTAGTCAATACCATTTTTATGCCAATTATAATAAAAGCCTAATAATCAGTTATTTGTAACGAAAGTTAAAAGATAATCACCGTATTTGACAACTATTGTTGCCATATATGATAATAATTCGTAATTTTATCAAATACGGCAATAATCCCCTCATCTGGACTATGGATATCATGGAAACTGATGATTTTTTCCGGCAGGCCACATTATTGATCTGCGGCAACCTTGAAATTGATAAAGCATTGCAATCAATCCTAAAATTTTTGAAGAAGGTGATGCCGCTGGATCGGGTATTCCTGGAATACTATGATCGGAATTTTAAGTCCATGCGAACAATCGCTACGGCAACCCGGGAAGACTGTAGTGAAATGGATCTATTAACACCATTATCACAGTCAGCTCAACAATCTGCAAAGCTTACTGACCTGCCCGAAGGAAAGGATGTATTTATTTTTGAAAAGCCTTATGAAAGGGCCATAAGCCGCGAGATGCTCGAATTTCATAATGTACCGTGTTCTTCCCTAATGGTCATGTATCTGAAATCAAATGAACAGATGCTTGGCGCCCTGGTACTTATCACAGAAAAAGAACAATATAATCAATCCCATGCCGATTTGATGGCTTTATTACAGGATCCTTTTGCCATTGCCACATCCAATGCTATCCAGCACCGTGAAGTGATCAAGTTGAAAGAATTGCTTACCGATGATAATCAATATTTAAACCAGGAGCTTTACCGCATATCCGGTGATGAGATCATAGGAGCTAATTTCGGATTGAAGGAGGTCATGTTTCATGTCCGGCAGGTAGCCCCGCTGGATAGCCCGGTCCTTCTATCCGGGGAAACAGGTGTAGGAAAAGATATAATAGCCCATGCCATCCATTATTCTTCATCAAGAAGTAAAGGGCCTTTTGTAAGCGTGAATTGTGGTGCGATTCCGGATACCCTTATCGACAGTGAATTATTCGGTCATGAAAAGGGGGCTTTCACCGGAGCCATCGCTCAGAAGCGGGGACGGTTTGAACGTGCCGATCACGGAACCATATTCCTGGATGAAATAGGTGAACTGCCACCGGATGTACAGGTACGGTTGCTCAGGGTATTGCAAAACAAAGAGATTGAGCGGGTAGGGGGTAGTAAAACCATTAAGCTGGACATCCGCGTAATCGCCGCTACGAACCGCAACCTGCAGGAATTGGTAAATCAAGGACAGTTTCGTGAAGATCTCTGGTTCAGGCTTAATGTTTTTCCCATCTGGATACCCCCTTTACGGGAAAGGAAAGCTGATATACCGGCTTTATTGCAACATTTTATCGGTTTAAAATCAAGGGAATTGAAATTACCATCCATACCAGTGATATCTCCTGATTCCATGGATCTGCTGATGGATTATCCCTGGCCAGGGAATGTTCGTGAAGTACAGAATGTTGTAGAGCGGGCCTTAATACTAAATCCCCGGGGTCCTCTGACTTTCGATCATATACTTCCATCAGCCAATGCAAAGAAGTCACCGGATACCGGAGTGCCTGAAATCAGATCAGAAAAACTGGATATGGTAATATCTGCGCATATCAGAAAAGTTTTATCAAAAACTAAGGGAAAGATCCATGGCCCGGGCGGCGCTGCTGAATTGCTGGGGATCAATGCAAGTACGCTGAGAAACAGAATGAATAAACTGAAAATCAAGTATAAAAAATCAGTTTATGAATATACAAGCTGAAAATATGTTTTGCATCAGAACTGAAGGTTTGCTTTTTAGGTATTTCTTCCTAACTTAATTATTATTACCTGACAGTTTTAATTACCACATAAATATATTTTTCGAATGAAAAGAAGAAATTTTTTGGGGAACCTGGGCTTAGCAGGTACCATGCCATTGTTCTCTTTTTCTAATTTCTCAGAACCTGAAAACGGGCCAATAAAGATTACCGACGTTCAGATCATCAAAGTAACCGGAACAAAAGAATCCTTTGATTTTCCATATCAAAATCAGATCACCCCGATGACCGTCTATCCGGAACACAGGATTCCGCCCTATCCGGATACCAAGAAGGTGGAGCCTCAAACTCAGGGTATATCCAATCATTATATCCGGATCACCACCAACCAGGATGTGGAAGGTTTTTATGGTTTGGTGGATTGGGAAGCGGCCTATGTTGTTTTGAACCAGTTAAGAGGCTTCCTAATTGGTCAGGACCCACTGGCTATCGAAACTCTTTGGGATAAGATGTACCGTATGAACCGCCATTCCAGGGGAGGACATTATATGATGGCTATCAGTGCAGTGGATAATGCACTCTGGGATCTGAAAGGAAAATACTTTGATGTGCCGGTTTATGTCCTTCTGGGTGGTCCCACCAGGAAACAGGTGGAGGTATATGCCAGCTGCCTTGGTTTTTCGGTATTGCCCGAAGATGTGGCTTCAAAATGCAGTGCGCTTAAAGATAAGGGATTCAGGTACCAGAAATGGTTTATGGCCAATGGTTTGGCTGATGGATCCAGAGGATTATTGAAGAATGTCGAACTGGTCAGAACCTTGCGGGAAACACTTGGTGAAGAATATGATATCATGTTCGATGCCTTTAATGGCTGGGACCTGGATTATGCCAAAACCTGGTGCAAAATGGTGGAAGAATACAGGCCCTACTGGATCGAGGAGGCTTTTGTATCGGAGAAGATCGACAGTTTCGTTGAACTCAGAAAAAGCACTTCCGTTCCTGTCGCCACGGGAGAACATTTTTATGGCCGCTGGGAAGTCGGAGAGTTCCTGAAACGGGGGGCACTGGATTATGTCCAGGCGGATCCGGAATGGTGCGGGGGAACGAGTGAACTGGTGAAGATCTGCAATCTGGCCAGGGTGTTTGATGTCCGGGTGATCCCTCATGGTCATAATATACATTCG
>CBDUCT010000216.1:0-6669 GCA_965365715.1 uncultured Cyclobacteriaceae bacterium
GGATTTCGAGGAAGATGGCCTGCACGTCCGTGCTCTTTCATTTTCAAGATCACTGAACCCGGAATTAAAATCATTCGAAGATTGGCTTGAGGCTTATGGTAAAAATATTCCATTGGACTAAAGCCCTATAAGGCGTAATCAGTCCTGAATAAAATTACGGGTATCTGAACATCAGGTAATTGGAAAGATTATATCCGGATGCCTGGCAAAGACCAGTATGCCTGAAAATCCGGAAGAAGTAATCTGTTTGAGGATCAGTATGTCGCCACAGACGCTTGCGTGTTATAGGTCCTTTTCCTTTCAATACAATAAAGCCGGACTTTCTTTTTTTTGCCTCTCAGATTAACCGATTCCATAAATGTGGAAATATAGGTTTCATCCATATCAAGTTTTTTTAACAACTTGCCTGAAACCAACAGTCTGCACTGATAATGATTGCACATTTCCTGAATCCGGGATGTAGTATTCATGACATCTCCATTATATACAATAACTCGTTTAAGATCACCAATTTTAGCAGTAATAACTTTTCCTGTATGTACTCCTGCCTTGAATTCCGGCACAAGCCCATATTTGTCTAAATATTTTTCTCTTTTTAGTTCGAGTCTGTCCATAATATCAAAAAATATTTTTATACATCGGGAATCCTTAATACCCTCTTTTGTTTTCCAGCTAAATACTACTTCGTCTCCAACATACTGATAGATCTCCGCCTTATTGGTCAAGACTGGCTTAGTTATTTCATGATAGAAATCATCCATAAGGGCATAATACCTTTGGTGCCCAAGTTTTTCCGCCACTGTTGTAGATGATTTCATATCCAGGAACATGAATACCCGGTCTTCCTCTACCGGGCTGTAATAACTGCCCCATAAAAATTTCAGCAAAACACCTTCCCCTAACATCTTGTTAATCTGAATATAGAATACCAGCAAAGTATATATCATAAGTGTATAGATTAAAAGGGAATAAAAACCAGGTGAAAAAAGTTCTATCCAAAATCCCTCTATTTGTTTCCCCTCACTTAATTCAAGCCAAAAACTTAAAGAGCCTGCCACTAATGAAATGATTACTGTATATAGGAATGTCTTTATGAGTAAATGCCAGAAAAAGGGCATTTTCTGAAATAAATGCTGGAACCTAGTAATAATAAACAACTCCAGGATACCAAAACCTAATCCCAGGCTAATACCGGTATAAATACTTCTCAGATCGACAAATTCAATATCAATATATTGATAAATGACAGCAGAAATGGTGGAAATCACACAGATGGTTAAAAGTAACTTCAGTTTTCTTTTTAGTACCGGTTGCATGAACACAATATTCCAAAGAATTAAAATATTTTCAAAAGGCGGAGGCTTATTTATTATGTAATGAATTTAATAATCATCTTGAGTTTATTTAAAGTTAATACTCAGATTATTGATAGTTTTTGCTTGTTCGGAGATGGGAATAATTGTTCGAATTCGCACATGATTCTTTAGTTTCCTGAAATAAAATTTATTCTCAACCCGCATTTGGCCCATTTTAAAATTTTGGCACTTCCCTTGTTACAGATATTTTGCTTTTTAAATGAATTGCCAAACTAAATTTTTTAATCATGCTTTGGAATTATATAAAAATCGGTTATCGAAGTATTTTAAAGAACCGGCTAACTTCTATTATCAATACTATTGGATTGGGTATAGCCTTTGGATGCTTGTTGATCCTTTTTACTTTTTTGGATAAGATCCATAATCTGGATGATTGTCATGCAAATGCAGATAGAATATTCCTTTTGGAATCGGTCATTGAGCTGGATGGGATAACCAGGATTTATGGCACTTCTCCGTTTGCACTTGGTCCGTCAATAAAAACTGATTTCCCTGAAGTGGAGGAGGTTACCAGGATGCACTATTCAAGTGCTGATTTCAGATATGAAGATAAGGTATTTAATGAACGTGTGATATTTGTCGACGAGGGATTCCTCGATATTTTCAGTTATCCAATTCTTAAAGGATCTAAAAATTCTTTGAAACAGAAAGAACAGATAATTCTGAGTCATAACACGGCTAAGAAATATTTTGGCAATGATGTGGCTGTCGGCAAACAGGTTTCCATGCTTTTTAGCTCTAATGGTAAAGAATATAAGGAGTCATTTATTGTCGGGGCAGTGGCTGACAAGATACCATACTCTGCGTCTTTGAGATTTGATATACTTGTTCCTTTTGAGAATCGAAAGAATCTGGGTTTGGACGAAAATGGTGATTGGAAAAATTTTACCAATGCAACATTTGTTATGATGAATGAAACTGAGCAGGCAGGCAGTATAGCAGACAGGATAAACAACTATACGCACCATCAGAATTTAGCAAATCCCGACAAGCGAATCGTTGAATTCTTATTCGATCCTTTATCGGGCATGTCCTTAAATGCCTACGGGAAAGAAGCCATGTTAACTTATGGTTCACATCCAACTGCCAGGGTCTTACTGACAGTGATTGCTATATTTATTTTGATACTGGCAGTATTCAATTATATTAACATATCTGTTGTTTCAGCTACCTCCAGATTAAAGGAGATTGGTTTAAGAAAAGCCATAGGGGGAACCCGAAAGCAGATCATATTTCAGTTTATAAGTGAAAATTCCATTTTATGTCTCATGGCAATGGCATTTGGCTGGGTGCTTTCATCAGGATTTTTACTCCAGGGATTCAACTCCATAACTAATCCCAATAATCCATTGGTATTTGAATATCAAAATCCAAGATTCTGGATTTTTATTACCTCAGTATTTCTAGTCGTAGCATTTGGTTCGGCAGCCTATCCCGCCTTCTTTATATCTGGCTTTAAACCGGTAAATATTTTTAAGGGTAATCTTAAGATTACCAGCAAGAACTATTTTACCAAATCAATGCTGGCCGTACAGTTTATTATTTCCTTTATCACCATTTCTCTGGGTGTTCTTTTTGTAATGAATGAGAAATATATAAGGGACCGGGATTGGGGATATGATAAAGAACAAACCATAGTAATCCCCTTGGCTTATAGTGACCAATATCCTGAATTAAGGGATGAATTTGCCCGGAATTCCTATATTGATGTGGTAACAGGTTCCCAGAATCATCTGGGTTATTGGACTGAGGAAGACCTGGTGGGTTATGAGGATCAACAATATACCTCCAGGAAGCTGACGGTCGGTTATGAATATCTGGATGCGATGGGTATGCGTTTAAAAACCGGGCGGTTCTTTGAACCTCAAAGTTCAACTGATAAAAATGAATCCCTGGTGGTCAATGAAGCATTTTTAAATAAACTTGGGATTGAAGATCCCATAGGTGCCAGGATCCTGGTGGACAGTGCAGCCCACTATATTGTCGGGGTGGTGGAGGATTTTCATTATATGCATTTCAGACATGAGATAAAACCGATTTTCTTCAAGGTAGCAGATGAAAACTTATTCAATTACATAGTTATCAGGACACTGCCGGAGGAGGCAGAAAATGCAGAAAAATTTGCCAGCAAAACATGGAAAAAACTATACCCTGACAATACCTATGAGGGATACTTTCAGAATGCCGCTTTCGACCAGTATTATAGAGAAAACGAGGGGATATCTAACCTGATGATCGCAATCGCCTCCATTGCCATTCTCATATCCTGTATGGGACTTTTTGGCCTGGTTTCGTTATTCATTAACAAAAAATTAAAAGAATTCAGCATCAGAAAAGTAATGGGGGCCTCTGTAAGGGAAATCACATGGCTTGTAAATAAAGGATTTATGTGGGTGATAATTATTTCCAGCATATTAGGTATTCCAATAGCATTCTTTTTATCGAAAGCGGTTATTGAGTCAATATTTACATACCATACACCATTAAATGCCATCCCATATATCATTACAGCATTTATTTTAATATTGACAGCCCTGGTGACTGTATCTTCACAGATCCTGAAGGCAATAGGAGTAAATCCCGCAGAACAGTTAAGGAATGATTAAATTGGCAGGTCATTGAACAAAAAGGCTCCCTTATTTCTTTTAAAGTGGGCTTTTTTATTCACTTAGCAAAGTGAGGATCTTTTGTCTCTTCAGCCGGAAGGCATTTATATTGATGTCATAATAATCAAAACGATATACTACCTGCCTTGCCAGTTCAGCGGCCTCCTCTGGATTCTTCTCGCCCAACATACTCAATAATTCGTGATCAACGATACCATCCCGCATGGCTTCAAGACGAATACTGCTGAGAATTTTATGGTCTCCGGGATAACAGATCCAGGCATCTCCCCCAGGAAGAATTGTACCGGATTCCAATTGTATGGCAGTACTTTCATCATATGGATCTCCCTCTCGCCAGAAATTAAATCCCCAATGTAAGTAACCCGGGATTTGAAAGCGGTAATTGATCCAATGGAGAATTCTTGTCTTGATCAAAGGTAACTCGATAAACCGGTTTGCATATTCACCTTTGGGATTCAGGCAGGTGTAGAACCAGATTTCATCACCAAGTTCGGCTCTTTCCTTATAGAATTCATAATCGATATGCATATAATCCAGTTGTGGCACCCAGATATCAACGGTCTCATTTACATCTTTTGAATGACATGCCTCAACAATCTTAAGATCCGGAGCCAGTTTACTAATAAAGTCTGCAATTTCAATATAGGTGTCGACGTTTGCCGGTGTCGGTTCATCCATTAAGTGTTGCATGTAGATATCATCCCAACCTTTATCCTTCAGGTGCTTCGTTAATGCTGGAATAAAAACTGAATAAAAAGTACGGGCCGTATCATTTTTAATAGAGAACTTCTTTAGATAAGTTGTATCCTCTTCGATAACAGGTGCAAAAACTACAAAATCACTAACCCATCCAGCGGCCCTGGTCCCAATGTGACCTCCTTCAATACGGCCGATTACTCCCTCTTCAATGAAAATATCTACTGTCTTATCGAAATTTTTAAAATCTACAGTGTAATTCCCGCTGTCATCCAATCCAAATTCAGCTAACCGTATTGGTGATATAATCGACACATTTTGCCGGTATTCAGCCATTTTAGATGCAAGCATTCGAACAAATGTCCAGTATTCCTCGGTATATGACGCTACTTCATCCCCTCCCATAACATGTTGAATATTAGCAGGACTGGTATTATACCAATTTGTAACCCATAATCTGGTTTTTTCTACAGTCACCGGATAAACTTTAACCTGAATTGGCCTGATTATTTCTATTCGCTTATCATCCATTTCACCTGTTAGTATAACCTCACCTTTATATAGGCCGGGCTTAGCGTCAACAGGGATCTCAATGGTTATCCAGATGGGTTGAGTCTCATTGGCCATTAGGTCAATACTTCCCTTTTCAAGGATTGGATCAGGATATAAACCTGAAACTGGAGAAAGCTTATCACGTGAATGGTTCGGTGTATTCCTGCCCACATTTACGTAACCAACATATCCAATCTTAACATTTGAAAGCGTGTTATCTCCATTTCTCATTTCACCAACTTCCAGTTTAATGCCCGAAAGAAATTCTTCCAAACTTCGTAGAACAAATTGAAAGCTTGCATGCTCTCCTCTCGCTACATGT
The DNA here is from genome assembly GCA_965365715.1 of uncultured Cyclobacteriaceae bacterium. GTDB lineage: Bacteria > Bacteroidota > Bacteroidia > Cytophagales > Cyclobacteriaceae > JAGTVG01. Next base: position 5,574 of record CBDUCT010000216.1, read on the forward strand.
GCAACAGGATCAGTTTCCCTAAAGAAAGCAGTCTCTTTAAAGATCTTTTCCAATGGATCGACAGATTTAAAAATTAACTCCTGGCTTAACTCTTCATCACTGAGTTTACCGCCACAGGATGTCATAAGAATTACTGAAAAGATTAAAACGGTCAGACTGGAAAATAGTTTAAATATACTGATCCCCGGTTTCGTAAAAATGACTTTCATGACAAAGGTATTTCAATTAAAATGTGATTCAAGATAATATAATAATCATAGCTCTCCAAGACAAGGTGTGATTTGCTGAGGTTAAATATTCCGGAAAACATTTGTTGGAAAACAGGTTTTATCTTTTCAATAATAATCTATCAAATGTCCAATTATACGTGTTAAAAATGATTGCTGATTTTATAGCAGAAATTAATTTTTCGGTATTAGATCTACCTTGTATTTTAGACGTACATAACCCTCTAACTTCAGGTCAGCAATATCAGTGAATTCAGCACTGATACGTAAATTGTTGTTTTACAGAAAACCATCAGATCTTTATGAGGTATGGGTGTCACATAAGGATCATTAGTTGTATTAAAATTTGTCAGTGTATGAACACCAAGTCGTATCCCTCTTTCACTGGTTTTTTAAACACATTTCTTCATGCCATCCCAGCCATTGGGGAACTGGGCGTCTATCAACTCAAAATGCCCCCAGTTTTTGAAAGGATGCTCATGATACAATGTATTGTATCCCAGTTCTTCACAATAATCCAGGCAGGATCATTACTTTCCTCTGTAAAAGTAGTTATCAGGTATGGTTTGTTGGCCTCCCTGCTTCTCTTAACCCACTCTCCATTGATGGTTGTTTGTGGAAGTCCTTCATGCAATTCAATCTTTTCCAAAATACCCAGTACTCTTGATTCGGACGTACCAAGTCTATGCATATGGCATTTTATGATTTATTATTTGATAAAAAAAATGGCATATCCATGTTCATTTTTACTCCATTTTGAAACTGATCAATTAAATAAAAATAAGCAGTAGTGCATACCAAGTATTGTTTTAATAATTCAATACTTGTGTGTTTAGATTGCTGAATATGCTACATTTGTTCATTATATT